>NZ_JBEYJU010000031.1:0-89819 GCF_040703965.1 Streptomyces sp. NPDC006655
CGCCCGGTTACATTCCGAACCCGGAAGCTAAGCCTCACAGCGCCGATGGTACTGCAGGGGGGACCCTGTGGGAGAGTAGGACGCCGCCGAACAAATATTGGGAAAACCCCCGCATCTACGGATGCGGGGGTTTTCTGCGTTACAGGTCTTTGCGGCCCGGCCCCAAGGGGGCCTGACCAGGGATTCAGGGGATTCAGGGATTCAGAGTCGTCCCGCCGCCTTCAGAGCCAGGTACGCGTCCGCCAGTGCGGGGGCGAGATCGTCCGGTGTCGCGTCCACGACGGTCACCCCGTGCCGACGGAGTTGCTCCGCGGTCCGGTGCCGTTCGCTCTGGGCCTGGGCGGCTGCGGCTGCCTCGTACACCGCGTCGGTGTCGCCACGGGCCGTCGCCATCCGGGCGATGCCCGGGTCGGCCACAGAGGCGAGGAGCACGGTGTGGCGTTGGGTCAGCTGGGCCAGGACGGGAAGCAGCCCCTCTTCGACCGGGGCGGCGTCGAGCGTCGTGAGCAGCACGATCAGTGAGCGTCGGGGAGCCGTACGGAGCGCCGTCGCGGTGAGACCCCGGGCGTCGGTTTCCACGAGCTCCGGTTCGAGCGTCGCCATCGCGTTGACCAGGGAGGGAAGCACATCGCCTGCCGCGCGGCCCTGGACGAGAGCGCGGACCCGGCGGTCGTAGGCCAGCAGGTCCACACGGTCGCCGGCGCGCGAGGCGAGGGCGCCCAGGAGAAGCGCCGCGTCCATCGAGGCGTCCAGGCGCGGAGCGTCGCCGACCCGGCCCGCCGAGGTGCGGCCGGTGTCGAGAACGAGCAGGATGTGCCGGTCGCGTTCGGGACGCCAGGTGCGTACCGCCACCGCCGACTGCCGTGCCGTGGCCCGCCAGTCGATGGAACGGGTGTCGTCGCCCGGGACGTACTCACGCAGGCTGTCGAACTCCGTGCCCTCGCCTCGGGTCAGGACGCTGGTGCGGCCGTCGAGTTCACGCAATCGGGCGAGTTTCGACGGGAGATGCTTGCGGCTGGTGAACGGGGGGAGAACCCGTACGGTCCAGGGCACTTTGTGGCCGCTCTGGCGGGAGAACAGGCCCAGGGGGCCGTAGGAGCGAATCGTGACGCGGTCCGCCTGGCGGTCGCCGCGGCGGGTGGGGCGCAGGCGGGTGGTGACACGCCGGCGTTCGCCCGGGGGGACGGTCAGGGAGTGACGTGAGGCCTCGGCCTCGGTGCCGGGTTGCCAGCTGCTGGGTGGCCAGCCGTCCCTGAGGCGGGCCCGGAGCAGGCGCCGGGAAGGGTTGGTGATCGTCAGGGTGACGTCCGCGGTCTCGCCGAGGCGGGCCGATGTGTCGCCGGAGCGACTCAGCACGAGGCGTCGTACCGGAGCCGCGAGGGCGACGTCGCAGGCGCAGGCCAGGGCCAGCGTGCCGTCGACCGCGAGGATCCCTGTCCACCCGGGCCCCCACAGGCCGACGGGAATCGATCCGATGGCCGCGATCAGGGCGGCCCGTCCGGTGAGGGGCATCAGCGGGGAACCGGGACGTGGGCGAGGATCGCGTTGATGACGGAGTCGGCGGTCACGCCCTCCATCTCGGCCTCGGGGCGGAGTTGGACCCGGTGGCGGAGGGTGGGCAGGGCGAGGGCCTTGACGTCGTCGGGGATGACGTAGTCGCGGCCGGTCAGCCACGCCCAGGCGCGTGACGTGGCCAGCAGGGCGGTGGCGCCGCGTGGGGAGACGCCGAGCGTGAGGGACGGCGACTCCCGGGTGGCGCGGCAGATGTCCACCACGTAGGCGGTGATCTCGGGGGACACGGCGGTCTTGGCGACCGCGGCCCGGGCGGCTTCCAGGTCGTCGGGGCCTGCCACGGGCCGTACGCCGGCGGCGCGCAGGTCGCGGGGGTTGAAACCCCCGGCGTGGCGGGTGAGGACGTCGATCTCGTCCTGGCGGGAGGGGAGCGGGATCGTCAGTTTGAGGAGGAAGCGGTCGAGTTGGGCTTCGGGCAGGGGATAGGTGCCCTCGTACTCGACGGGGTTCTGGGTGGCGGCGACCAGGAAGGGGTCGGGCAGCGGGCGGGGTGTGCCGTCCACGGTGACCTGGCGTTCCTCCATGGCTTCGAGGAGGGACGACTGGGTCTTGGGCGGGGTGCGGTTGATCTCGTCGGCGAGGAGGAGGTTGGTGAAGACCGGGCCGGGCTGGAAGGAGAACTCGGCGCTGCGGGTGTCGTAGACGAGGGAGCCCGTGACGTCGCTCGGCATGAGGTCCGGGGTGAACTGGACACGTTTGGTCTCCAGTTCGAGGGCGGAGGCGAGGGCGCGGACGAGCAGCGTCTTCGCGACTCCGGGGACTCCTTCGAGCAGGACGTGTCCGCGGCAGAGAAGGGCGACGACGAGGCCGGTCACGGCGGGGTCCTGGCCGACCACGGCTTTCGCGATCTCGGCGCGCAGGGCCTCCAGGGCGGCCCGGGCGTCGGCCGGGTTCCCGGTGATCCCGGCGTTGTCAGTGGTCGGGTCCATCATGGACGGCGTACCTCTCTTTCGAGGGCGTCGAGCTGGTCGGTGAGGGCGACGAGGGCCGTGTCGTCGCCGGGCGGCGGTCCGAAGAGCAGGGGGTGCAGGGCCTGTGCGTCGCCGTGCAGGTGGGCGGAGAGGGCGGGGATCAGCGCCTCGGGCGCGTGGGCCTGGGAGACGGGGACGCCTACGAGGGGGGCGAGGCGGGTGCGAGTGGTGGAGCGAAGAGCGGCGGCCGCGCGGTCGCGGGCGTTGGCCTTGCGGTAGAGGCGGGCGCGGCCTTCGACGGTTTCGGAGGCGCGGATCGCCACGGGGAGTTTCTCGGGCACCAGGGGGCCCAGTCGGCGTGCGCGCCAGAAGGCGGCGAGGCCCGCGGCGACGAAGAGCTGGAGTGTGGCCCAGAGCCATCCGGAGGGGAGCAGGTCGAACAGGCTTTTCTGGTCGCCCGTGCCGGTGGCCGAGGTGTCGGAGAGCGAGGGGAGGTACCAGGCCAGATGGGGGCGGGAGCCGAGGAGCTGGAGGGCGAGCGAGGCGTTGCCCTGCTTGTCGAGGTGGTCGTTGAGCAGGATGTCGGGCGAGCCGAGGACGACGGTGTCGCCGCCTCCGGAGGCGGCGGGGACGCGGATCAGCGTGGCCAGGCGCTGGCTGGGGTAGCAGGAGTCCGCGTCGAGGTGGGTGGTGGTGTAGCGGACGCCACCGGTGTCGGCGCTTCCCGCGCGGCGGGCTTCGGCCAGCTCGCAGTGCGGTTCGAGGACGGACCTGGAGCTGGTGGCGGGGTCGGCGGTGACGCCTGGGGCGAGTCGTTCGACGGACGTGCTGCCTGCGGCGACCAGGACGGTGCGACCGCCCGACGCGCCGGTCGCCGCCCGCAGTCCGGACTGCTGGCGCGGTGTCAGCAGGTCGGGGACGGCGACGAGCAGGGTGGTGTCGGGGCCGGTCGCCGCGCGGGCTTCGGCGAGGGTGGTCACCACGCGGGTGGACACGCCCCGGTCGGCGAGGAGTTCGGCGACGGCGCGGCTGCCGGAGGGGTCCGCGGAGCGTGGGTCGAGGACGCCGTGCCGGGTGTCGGAGCGGATGACGGCGATGGCGACCGCACCGACGAGCAGCAGCACCACGGCGAGGACGACGCCTCGGGACCGGGTCCACACCTGGCGGCCGCTGGGCGCGGTGGAGGTGGTCGGGAGAGGGGCCGCCACCTCGGGGGCCGTACCGGTGGTCATCGCGCGGCTCCCCGGTGGGCGTCGTGGGCCGTGGTGGGGGTGCTGCTGGTGAGCATCGGCCTGGTGCGTTCCAGGTCGCGGTCGAGTTCGGCGATGCGCTCGTACGATGCCTGGGTCGCCCGGCGTCCGCCGTATGTCACGTCGTCGAACTCGCGGGCGGCGGCGCGCAGCCGGTCGGTGTGGGCGGGCAGGGCGCGGCCGGCTTCGGCGGCGGCCTCGTCGGCGGTGCGGCCCGGGCGGACGTCGAGCAGGGCGCGTTCTTCGAGGGCGCGGACGACGGCGCGCATGCGTTCCTGGAGGGCCTGGCTCCAGTGGCCCTGGGCGGCGTGCGCCTCGGCGGCCGCGCGGTGTTCGGCGGCGCTGCGGGGGCGGTCGTCGAACAGGGTGGCGCCGGAGGCGGGCTGGTGGCGGGGGGTGCCCAGGCGCCACCACAGGGCGCCCAGCACGGCGACGACGGCCAGGACCACGATGACCAGGCCCAGGGTGCCTCCGGGGGTCGCGGACGCGGCGGCGGAGAGCAGGCGGTCGATCCAGTGGAAGATCGCGCGCAGCGCGCGCATCAGCAGCCCGGGGTCGTTCTCGTGGTACATCCGTTTGGACAGTTCGCGCCGTGCCGCCTCCCGCGCGGGGTCGCGCGGGAGGGTCACGGGTGGCTCGTCGCCCGAACCGGTCAGCGACGTCAGGGCCGCTTCCCGGGCGTGCAGCAGGCCTCGTACGGCTTGGCCCGCGGCGCGCGGCAGGGCGGCGGGCACCGCTGTGAGGACTCCCCCCGTCCCGTTCACCGCATCAGCTCCCTGGGACGGCGCCGGGAGTGGCGGTGCCGTGGGTCTCGACACCGGAGGCGCGGGCCAGTTCGAGGTCGAGGGCCTCGCGGCGGATGCGCTGGTCGATGTAGAGGAGCACGGTGACGCCGGCGTTGATCGGGAAGGTGAGCATCGAGCCGATCACCGAGCCGATGCCGCTGATGACGAGGAACGTCCAGCCGGTGTTGTCGCCGGTGCTCTCGAGGAAGCCGGAGAAGCCGTTGCCGCTGACGACGGCTCCGAGCAGGGCGAAGGGGATCACGGCGAGCGACGAGACGATGTTGGCGATGATGCCGGCCAGGAACTGGATGCCGAAGACCCGCCACCAGGAGCCGCGGACGAGCTTGGCGGAGCGGCTCAGCGACTTGGTGATGCCCTGCTTCTCCAGCATGAGGGCGGGCGAGGCCAGGGAGAAGCGGATCACCAGCCACCCGGCGACGACGGCGCCCGCGAGGATGCCGAGGACGAGCAGGGCGGCGATGGCGCCGCCGGGGCCGCCGGCGATGGCGACGACGATGCCGGGCAGGGCGCCGGCGAGCAGGACGCCGACCGCGATGAGTCCCAGCAGGACGATGAGCCCGAACAGCCTGAGGACCTGGGGGCGGGCGTCGCGCCAGGCCTCGCCGATGGTCACGGACCTGCCGAGTACGGCGCGGCTGGTGACGGTGGTCAGCAGGGCTGTCGCGATGATGGTGCCGACCAGGGTGATCAGCAGGACGGCGCCGGAGCTGGCCATGACGCCGGCCGCGGCGCGGCTCACCTCGCTGAGGGAGGCGTTCGGGTCGTTGAGGGCGTCGGTGGTCTGCGTGTCGTTCAGGACGAGGCCCTGCAGGAGGATCACCGCGACCTCGGTGACCACGGCGACCGTGAGCGAGATGCCGAGGACGGTGCGCCAGTAGGTGCGCATGGTGGAGACGGCGCCGTCGAGGATCTCACCGACGCCGAGCGGGCGCAGGGGGATCACGCCGGGCTTGGCGGCGGGTGGGGGGCCGCCCCAGCCGCCGCCCCAGGCTCCGTATCCGCCGGGCGGCCCGTAGCCGGCCGGGCCGCCGGGCGGGGTGGGTCCGCCGTAGCCTCCGTAGCCGCTGGGGGGCCGGCCGCCCCAGCCGGAGCCGGGGGGCGGTGGGGGCGGTGGTGCCTGGCCCGGTGCCGGGGCGCCGGTGGGCGCGGACCACTGGCCGGGCGGTGGCTGTTCCTTGGACCACTTCGAACCGGGGCCCTGTGGATCCGTGACCGGCTGGTCGGCTGGCTGTTCGGCGGGCCCTGCGGGGACGGGGCGGTCGGCAGGGGCGGACGCGCCGGGTTCCCGCCCGTCGGACGGGTCGGATCCGGGCGAGGCCCAGCCCGGAGTGTCGTTCATCGAAGCTCCTTCACGGTGCCCGTCCGCGGTCGCGGTGGCAGGTTGGCTGCCATCGTGCCATGGGGCGGTCGCCCGGTGACCTGCCGCGGTAGAGGCTGCACACCTCCAATTGTCCGCGGGATACGGGGAAGACTGACCGCATGGCTGATCAGTACGCGCAAATCGGCGAGGACAAGCGGCCGGCGGGCATACCCGCGATCCGGTGGGAGGAGCCGCCCGAGGGGCCGGTGGTGGTCCTTCTCGACCAGACCAGACTGCCGGCGGAGGAGGTCGAGCTGGTGTGCACGGACGCACCGGCGCTGGTGGAGGCGATCCGGTCGCTTTCGGTGCGGGGGGCTCCGCTGCTCGGGATCGCGGGGGCGTACGGCGTCGCGCTCGCCGCCGCGCGGGGCTTCGACGTGGACGAGGCGGCGGCGGCGTTGGAGGGCGCCCGGCCCACCGCCGTGAATCTGTCGGTGGGGGTGGGCAGGGCCGCGTCGGCGTACCGGTCCGCGCTCGCCGCGGAGGGCGATCTGGGGGCGGCGGCCGCGGCCGCGCTGGCTGCGGCGCGGGCGCTGCACCGGGAGGACGCCGAGGCCAGCGGCCGGATGGCCGAGCACGGGCTGGCGTTGCTGGACGAGCTGTTGCCCGGCGGAGGGCATCGGATCCTGACCCACTGCAACACCGGTGCGCTGGTGTCGGGAGGGGAGGGCACGGCGTTCGCGGTGGCCCTGCGGGCGCATCGGGCGGGGCGGCTGCGGCGGCTCTGGGTGGACGAGACGCGTCCGTTGCTCCAGGGCGCCCGCCTGACGGCGTACGAGGCGGCTCGCAGCGGTATGGCGTACACCTTGCTCACCGACAACGCGGCCGGTTCGCTGTTCGCGGCGGGGGAGGTGGACGCGGTGCTGGTAGGGGCGGACCGGATCGCGGCCGACGGTTCGGTGGCGAACAAGGTGGGGAGCTATCCGCTCGCGGTGCTCGCGCGGTACCACCATGTGCCGTTCATCGTGGTGGCGCCGCTGACGACGGTTGATCCGCGGACGCCGGACGGGGCGGCCATCGAGGTCGAACAGCGTCCGGGATATGAGGTGACCGAGGTCACAGCGCCGCAGGTGCCCATGACGGGGGCGGGGGGCGGGATTCCGGTGGCACCGTTGGGGACCCAGGCGTACAACCCGGCCTTCGACGTGACGCCGCCCGAGTTGGTGACGGCCGTCGTCACCGAGGAAGGGGCCGTTTCGCCGGTGACAGCCGAGGCGCTTGCCGAACTGTGCGCCAGGTCGCGCCGGGTCACCACGAGTCAGTGAGGACATGGGTTGATCACACGTGCCGTTGCCGGTGCTCTGCTGCTGTGCGGTGGGTTGCTGAGTGCGCGGGAACTCGAGCGGCGGGCTTCCGGCCGGAGCCGGCAGAAGGGCCTGATGTGGCTTGCACTGGCTCTGTGTGCTGTCGGCGTGCTGATCAGCCAGGCGTAGTGGGCGACGTACGGGCGGGTGTCGGCATCCCCGCCTGACGTCGTCGTCGGCGGACCGGGGGCAGACAGTGACGGTTCCCTGCGACTATGGTCACTGGCCGGTGACCCTGGTCACCTGCGCAACCTTCACTGTTATGAGAATGGGATGATGTCGTTTATGAAGGGACGAGTCCTTGTCGTCGACGACGACAGCGCACTGGCCGAGATGCTCGGCATCGTGCTGCGTGGTGAAGGTTTTGAGCCGTCTTTCGTAGCCGACGGTGACAAGGCGCTGGCCGCTTTCCGTGAGACCAAGCCGGATCTGGTGCTGCTGGACCTGATGCTGCCCGGTCGGGACGGCATCGAGGTGTGCCGCCTGATCAGGGCGGAGTCCGGGGTGCCGATCGTGATGCTCACGGCGAAGAGCGACACCGTCGACGTGGTCGTGGGCCTGGAGTCGGGCGCGGACGACTACATCGTGAAGCCGTTCAAGCCGAAGGAGCTGGTCGCCCGGATCCGGGCGAGGCTGCGGAGGTCGGAGGAGCCGGCTCCCGAGCAGCTCACCATAGGTGACCTGGTCATCGACGTGGCCGGGCACTCGGTGAAGCGGGACGGGCAGTCGATCGCGCTGACGCCGCTGGAGTTCGACCTGCTGGTCGCGCTCGCCCGCAAGCCGTGGCAGGTGTTCACGCGTGAGGTGCTCCTGGAGCAGGTCTGGGGCTACCGCCACGCGGCGGACACCCGTCTCGTCAATGTTCACGTCCAGCGGCTGCGCTCCAAGGTCGAGAAGGACCCGGAGCGGCCGGAGATCGTGGTGACCGTCCGTGGCGTCGGATACAAGGCAGGACCGAGCTGACATGTCCGAGGACAGTGCCGCTTCGGCCCCCGGCCGGTCCGGGGACCGCCCGGAGCGGCCTGTCGGCGGAAACCGGCCCGGTTCGCGCTGGCGGTTGCTCTTCGAGGGCGGCCTGCTCGAGGGCGGGGTCCAGGGCAGCCCGGTGCTGCGGCTGCTCATCCGCTGGGTGCGTCGGCCGCTGCTGCCGGTCATGCGGCTGTGGCGGCGCAACATCCAGCTCAAGGTCGTCGTCACGACCCTGCTGATGTCGCTGGGCGTGGTTCTCCTGCTCGGCTTCGTCGTCATCGGCCAGGTGCGCAACGGCCTGCTGGACGCCAAGGTGAAGGCCTCGCAGTCCCAGGCCACCGGCGGCTTCGCGGTGGCCAAGCAGAAGGCCGACGAGGCGGCCGCGGCCGGCGCCGCCGACACGGCGGACGGACGGCAGTCGCAGACCCTCATCTCATGGATGAGCGACCTCGTGGAGTCCCTGTCCAGCGGCGGACAGGGTGCCTTCGACGTCGTGACGCTGCCCACCGGTGACAACAACAGCGGCGGCGGCCGCACCCGGGCCTCGGGGTTCGTCGACCCGACGGCCAGCGTGCCCGCCGACCTGCGCACGCGGATCAACGGCAGCATGACCGCCGCGCAGAGCTACACCCGGATCATGTACACGGACGACAAGGAGTCGCAGCCCGCTCTGGTCATCGGCAAGCAGGTCACCGACCCGAACAACAACCCGTACGAGCTCTACTACCTCTTCCCGCTCACCCAGGAGGAGAAGTCGCTCAGCCTGGTCAAGGGCACGCTCGCGACCGCCGGGCTCTTCGTCGTCGTACTCCTCGGGGCCATCGCCTGGCTGGTGGTGCGGCAGGTCGTCACACCCGTGCGGATGGCGGCCGGGATCGCCGAGCGGCTGTCGGCGGGGCGGCTCCAGGAGCGGATGAAGGTCACCGGCGAGGACGACATCGCGCGGCTCGGCGAGGCCTTCAACAAGATGGCGCAGAACCTCCAGCTGAAGATCCAGCAGCTGGAGGACCTGTCGCGGATGCAGCGCCGGTTCGTGTCGGACGTGTCGCACGAACTGCGCACCCCGTTGACGACCGTACGGATGGCCGCCGACGTCATCCACGAGGCGCGCGAGGACTTCGACCCGATCACCGCGCGGTCGGCGGAGCTGCTCGCCGACCAGCTGGACCGGTTCGAGTCGCTGCTCGCCGACCTGCTGGAGATCAGCCGCTTCGACGCGGGCGCGGCGGCGCTGGAGGCCGAGCCGATAGACCTCCGGGAGGTCGTACGGCGGGTGGTCAGCGGCGCCGAGCCGCTCGCGGAGCGCAAGGGCACGCACATACGCGTGGTCGGCGACTTGCAGCCGGTGGTGGCCGAGGCGGACGCGCGACGGGTGGAGCGGGTGCTGCGCAACCTCGTCGTCAACGCCGTCGAACACGGTGAGGGCAGGGACGTCGTCGTCAAGCTGGCCTCGGCCGGTGGCGCCGTCGCGATCGCGGTGCGCGACTACGGCGTGGGTCTCAAGCCCGGTGAGGCGACCCGGGTCTTCAGCCGCTTCTGGCGGGCGGACCCGGCACGCGCGCGTACCACCGGTGGTACGGGGCTGGGTCTTTCGATCGCCCTGGAGGACGCACGGCTGCACGGCGGCTGGCTGCAGGCCTGGGGAGAGCCTGGCGGCGGATCGCAGTTCCGGCTGACCCTGCCGAGGACCGCGGACGAGCCGCTGCGGGGCTCGCCGATACCTCTGGAGCCCAAGGACTCCCGGCGCAACCGGGGCCTCGACGACGCCGGTCTCCCGCGCGGCGGCGAGGACAAGCGGGCGACCGTGCCGGTGCAGTCCGGCGGCGGCCAGCCGTCACCGCTCGCGTCGATGACGCAGCGGGCGGCCACCGTGGCGCCGACCGCCGACCCGACCGCGCTGCCGGGCAGCGGCGCGCGCGTGGTGCCCCGGCCGACGCAGGGCGCCGGACGTCAGGAGGGCCCTGGGGCCGGCCGGGCGGACGACTCGAACAAGCCAGGGGAGGCATTTCGTGGGCGCTGACCGCGAGGGGGGCGCCCGACGCAGACCGGTGCGCGCGGTGGCTTACGCGGCCTGTGGTGTCGTCCTGCTGGCGGGCTGTGCCTCCATGCCGGACAGCGGCGACCTGCGGGATGTCGAGTCCACGCCACGGCAGGACACCCAGGTGCGGGTGTTCGCCATGCCGCCGCAGCAGGACGCCTCGTCCACCGAGATCGTGCAGGGCTTCCTGGAGGCCCTGACCAGTGACGACCCGCACTACGACACGGCGCGCAAGTACCTGACGACAGCGGCGGCGAAGACCTGGCGGCCGGAGTCGCAGGCGACCGTGCTGGCGAACGGGCCGAGCATCCAGGCCACCGGACGCCCGGCCGACCAGGACGACGCGGACAGCGTCACCTACCTGCTTCAGGGCAGCCGGGTGGCGACTGTCGACGCGGCGCAGGCGTACGCGCCCTCCGACGGGGCGTACCGCAAGACCGTGCATCTGACGAAGGACGCCAAGAGCGGTCAGTGGCGGATCGACGCGCTTCCGCAGGGTGTCGTGCTGGGCAAGTCGGACTTCCAGCGCAACTACACCTCCGTCGACAAGTACTACTTCGCCTCGGACACCTCGGCGGGGGAGACCGGGCAGCCGGTGGCGGTCGCCGACCCCGTCTTCGTACGCAGCACGGTGGATCCCACCACCCAGGTGGTGCGTTCGCTGCTGAGCGGTCCCACCACCTGGCTCGGCCCGGTGGTCCGGTCGAGTTTCCCGACCGGTACGGCGCTGAAGAAGGGTGTGTCCGGGCTGGCGCCCGACGACCAGAACCGGGTCACCGTGCCGCTGAACGTGCGGGCGTCCCGGATCGGCGCGGCCAAGTGCACCGAGATGGCGACCCAGTTGCTGTTCACGCTGCGGAATCTGACGCCCACCGTGGACTCGGTCGCCCTGCAGTCCGTCACCGGCGCCCACATGTGCGACGTCGACGAGGACCAGGCCGAGGCCACCGCCTGGCGCGCCTCCACCAAGCGGCCCGAGTACCTGTACTTCCTCGACAGCAAGCACCGGCTGGTGCGGATGCCGACCGCCGGCACCGGTACCGGCGCGGTGGCGGTACCGGGTCCGTTCGGTGCGGGCACCAGGCCGCTGCGGTCGGTTGCGGTCGCCCGCGACGAGCGCACCGCGGCCGGGGTCACCGGCGACGGCCGGGACCTGTACGTCACCTCGCTCGCGTCGGACGGTTCGCTGGGCGGCGCGGTGCTGACCAGCCACGGTGCGACCGCCGACGACCGGCTGACGGCGCCGAGCTGGGACGCCCGGGGCGACCTGTGGGTGGCCGACCGCGACCCCGGCAAGCCGCGGCTGTACGTGCTGGCGAAGGGCGTCGGGCAGCCGCTGACGGTGCAGGTGCCCGAGCTGAACGGCCGGATCAAGGACGTGCGGGTCGCCGCCGACGGGGCGCGGATCGCGCTCGTCGTGGAGAAGGACGGCGAGCAGTCGCTGTACGTCGGACGGATCGAGCGCACCAAGTCCGGTGACCAGCAGGAGGTCTCGGTCCTCGAGCTGCGCTCGGCGACTCCCGGCTCCGAGGAGGTCACCGCGATGTCCTGGGCCGGTGACAGCCGGCTCGTGGTGGTGGGGCGGGAGCAGGGCGGCGTGCAGCAGACGCGTTACGTCCAGGTCGACGGTTCCACGCCGGACGGGCCGGCGCCGGCGGCGCTCACGGGTGTCCGCGCGATCGCCGCGTCCGAGGACGACCGGGTGCCGCTGGTGGCCGACTCGCAGGACGACGGGATCGTCCGGCTGCCGACGGGGGACCAGTGGCAGAAGGTGATCAAGGACGGCTCGGCGCCGGTCTATCCGGGCTGAACCTCCTCCTCACCCGTGTGGGTGACGTGTCGCGTGGCGCGTACGGAGATGTCCACAGGTGGTTGTCCACAGGGGTGGCCGGTCCGGGTGCGGATGGGCACAGTGGGCACATGCGGGGGTGGTGGCAGGACCTCACCGACCTGGTGCTCCCGGCCGAGTGCGGAGGCTGTGGGACGCCTCGCACGGTGCTCTGCGCGCAGTGCCGTGCCGCCCTGAGCGGGGCCGCACCGCGCCGGGTGCGACCGGTGCCGGAGCCGCCCGGGCTGCCGGCGGTGTACGCGGCGGCTCCGTACGCGGACGCGGTGCGGGCGGCTCTCCTCGCCCACAAGGAGCGGGGCGCGCTGGCGCTCGCCGGAGCCCTGGGCGCGGCCCTGGCGGGAGCCGTGCGGGCCGGGTCGCGGGAGGCGCGGGCCGTGCGGATCGTCGCCTCCTGGCGGGACGGCGCGGAGGGTGCGGGTACCCGGACAGGTGACGGAAGGGACTGCGCCGGTGCCACGGACCCCGTGCTGCTCGTCCCGGTGCCGTCGGCGCGGTGGGCCGTGCGGGCGCGGGGACACGATCCGGTGCGGCGGATCGCCTTCGCGGCGGCCGCGGAGCTGCGGCGCTGCGGCGTTCCGGCCCGGGTGGTACCGGTGCTGCGGCACCGGCGGGCCGTGGCCGACCAGTCGGGGCTCAACTCCCGGCAGCGACTGGCCAACCTCGCGGACGCGCTGGAGGTGACGGGGAGCGGTGCACGGTTGCTCGCCGGGGGCCGGGTCGTCCTCGTCGACGACCTGGTGACCACCGGCGCCACTCTTGCGGAGGCGGCGCGCGCGGTACGGGAGGCGACAGCGCCTGGTGGGACAGGAAAGACGACAACGGCTGTGTATCGGCGCGCGACCTGGGAAGTAAGGGAGGAACGGACGGCCGGATCAGCAGAAGAACCAGCGAAGTGGACACGAGACGCACCGGGAATGGCCGCAGGGAACGCCCTCGCGGGGCCGGTCCGTGCCGCAGTGATCGCGGCCGCACCAGATTCTTTCGAAAAGAACCGGAACTGACTGCCAACGAACATCGTTGCAGGTAGTGACAGGACCAATTCACTGGAATGGAGGTACGCATCAGTAGAGGGTGACGACATCCGTCCGGGCGAGATATGTTCGGTTGTGAGGGAGAAAGCCGCAGGCCATGCCTCTCCTATCCGAATGCCGTGCCGCGGGTTTTCCGTAATCATCGCGGTGCCGGGGTGCAGATCTTGCCCATGGGGGGAGGAGGAGGTGAAGTCGCCGAGTCCGAGGCTCCGGGGTTCACCGGAGTCGGGTGCAAAAAGGGAGATGCTCCGCCAGTGGAGCGGAGCGATCCGGGAACGGAGTTCTGCGTGGACATCGTCGTCAAGGGCCGCAAGACCGAGGTGCCCGAGCGGTTCCGCAAGCACGTGGCCGAGAAGCTGAAGCTGGAGAAGATCCAGAAGCTCGACGGCAAGGTGATCAGCCTCGACGTCGAGGTCTCCAAGGAGCCCAACCCCCGACAGGCCGACCGTTGTGACCGAGTGGAGATCACGCTCCGCTCCCGCGGTCCGGTGATCCGGGCGGAGGCAGCGGCCAGTGACCCGTACGCGGCGCTCGACCTGGCGGCGGAGAAGCTGGACGCGCGGCTGCGCAAGCAGCACGACAAGCGGTTCTCGCGTCGCGGCGCGCGGCGGATCTCGGCCGCCGAGGTCCCCGACCACGTCCCGGGCGCGGCCACACTCAACGGGAACGGCACCCCCGTCTCGTCGGAGGACACGGACGGCGTCCCCACCAAGAAGATCGGCTCGCTGGAGGTCCGGGGCGAAGGCCCGCTGATCGTCCGCGAGAAGACCCACGTCGCCTCCCCGATGAGCCTCGACCAGGCCCTCTACGAGATGGAACTGGTCGGACACGACTTCTACCTGTTCGTCGACTCCGAGTCCAAGGAGCCGAGCGTCGTCTACCGGCGGCACGCGTACGACTACGGCGTCATCCACCTCAGCACCGACCCGATGGTCACCCAGGCGCAACCCCCGGCGGCGGGAGGCACGCTGGGCGGCTGACCCGCCCGGCAGACAGCTGAGCCTGTGCCCCTGGAAGCGCGTGTGCGCCCCCGGGGGCACCGGTGTGCGACCACTTCGCGCCCCGCTCTGGCACCGCGTTGTCGGCCCGGCATGGAATCATGGCCGCAGTGACCCAACCGGTGGGCCGCTGCCTTGGGTTGGCGATGGCACCGCACCACAGGCCACAGCCTTCAGGGGGAGGAACGATGGCGGAAAGCTTCGGACCGATGCAGGACGGGGGCGCCCGCGACGGCGTCGTCGGCATGGGCCCGGACGCGGGCGGCACTCCACGCAAGGAACCGATCAGAGTCCTTGTCGTCGATGACCACGCCCTCTTCCGCCGCGGTCTGGAGATCGTGCTCGCCGCCGAGGAGGACATCCAGGTCGTCGGGGAGGCGGGCGACGGCGCCGAAGCCGTCGACAAGGCCGCCGACCTGCTGCCCGACATCGTGCTCATGGACGTCCGGATGCCCAAGCGCGGAGGTATCGAGGCCTGCACCTCCATCAAGGAGGTCGCGCCCAGCGCGAAGATCATCATGCTGACGATCAGCGACGAGGAGGCCGACCTCTACGAGGCGATCAAGGCGGGCGCGACCGGTTATCTCCTCAAGGAGATCTCCACCGACGAGGTGGCCACCGCCATTCGCGCGGTGGCCGACGGACAGTCGCAGATCAGCCCGTCCATGGCGTCGAAACTCCTCACCGAGTTCAAGTCGATGATCCAGCGCACCGACGAGCGCCGGCTGGTGCCGGCGCCGCGGCTCACCGACCGGGAACTCGAGGTGCTCAAGCTCGTCGCCACGGGGATGAACAACCGCGACATCGCGAAGGAGTTGTTCATCTCCGAGAACACCGTGAAGAACCACGTGCGCAACATCCTGGAGAAGCTCCAGCTGCACTCCAGGATGGAGGCGGTGGTCTACGCGATGCGGGAGAAGATCCTCGAAATCCGCTGAGGCCCCCGGCCCCGTCAGCGCAGCGCGGCGATCAGGGAGCGGGTCACTTCCTTCATGAGCGGCTCGCGCAGCTCGGGAGCGTCCACGCGCTCCACCCGCACCGTCGTGCAGTCCACCCAGCTCGCCGCCTCCACCAGCGCCTCCGCGACGGCCGGGACCGCCTTCGGGCCGTCCAGCGTGACCTGGCGGGCCACCAGGACCCCGCCGGCCTCGCGTGCCGGATCCACCCGGCCCACCAGACGGCCCCCGGCCAGCACCGGCATCGCGTAGTAGCCGTGCACCCGCTTCGGCTTCGGTACATAGGCCTCCAGCCGGTGGGTGAAGCCGAAGATCCGCTCCGTGCGCGCCCGGTCCCAGATCAGGGAGTCGAACGGGGAGAGCAGCGTCGTACGGTGCCGGCCGCGCAGCGGCGCGGCCAGGACCGCGGGGTCGGCCCAGGCGGGCTTCCCCCAGCCCTCCACCTCCACCGGGACCAGCCCCGAGTCGGCGATCACCGCGTCGACCTGCTCACCCTTCAGCCGGTGGTAGTCGGCGATGTCCGCACGCGTGCCGACCCCCAGCGACTGCCCGGCCAGCCGCACCAGGCGGCGCAGGCACTCGGCGTCGTCCAGGTCGTCGTGCAGCAACTCCTGCGGGACCGCGCGCTCGGCGAGGTCGTACACCCGCTTCCAGCCGCGCCGCTCGACACACACCACCTCGCCGTACATCAGCGCGCGCTCCACGGCGACCTTGGTGCCGGACCAGTCCCACCACTCGCTGGTCCTCTTCGCGCCGCCCAACTCGGTGGCGGTCAGCGGGCCCTCGGCGCGCAGTTGCTTGATGACCTGGTCGTAGACCCCCTCGGGAAGGTCGTGGTTCCAGTGCGGGCGGTCGCGGTAGGCGCGGCGGCGGAACGCGAAGTGCGGCCATTCCTCGATGGGGAGGATGCAGGCCGCGTGCGACCAGTACTCGAAGGCGTGGGCGTCCTGCCAGTAGGCGGCCTCCACCGCCCTGCGGCCCACGCGGCCGAGGCGGGCGTACGGGACGAGCTCGTGGGAGCGGGCGAGGACCGAGATGGTGTCGAGCTGGACCGCGCCGAGGTGGCGGAGCACGCCCCGGACGCCCGAGCGGCGGTCGGGGGCACCGAGGAAGCCCTGTGCCTTCAGGGCGATACGGCGGGCTTCGTCCGCCGAGAGGGCGGCGGGGCGCGGAAGGGTCGTCATGTCCCGGACCCTAGAGGGTGCCACTGACAGTACGGAACGAGCTGCGGTTTCAGTCCCGGGAAAGGGCGGGGAGGTAGGGCGCGGCCGACGGCAGGCCCAGGTCCGAGGGGAGCAGGGAACCCACCCAGCAGTCTCGTCGTACGCCCTTGTTGTTGAGGCAGGAGCGGAGGGTGCCCTCCATGGTGAAACCCGCGCGTTCCGCGACCGCGCGCGAGGGGTGGTTGCCGACCTCGGCACGCCATTCGACCCGGTCGATCGCCATCTCGGTGAAGGCCCAGCGGGCGACGGTGCGGGTGGCCTCGGTGATGTATCCGCGGCCACGGTGCTCCTGTGCCGCCCAGAAGCCCACCTCGGCCGTCCCCAGCGAGCGCATGGTGAGCGCGAGCATCCCGGCCAGCCCCTTGGTGGGGAGGAAGACCCCGAAGGTGAACATCGAGCCGTCGGACCAGCCGTCGGGGACCATCTGCTCCGTGAAGCCGCGCGCGTGCTCCGGGAGGTAGGGGGAGGGAATCGTCGTCCAGCGCTGGATGTCGGGATCCTGGACGGCCGCGTACACCGCGTCGGTGTCCTGCGGGCCGACCGCGCGCAGCAGCAGACGAGGAGTGGTGAGCGTGACGGGTTCCATCGGTTGATTCTGCTCGGCCCGGCGCCCGGCCCGCCATCTCTTTCGCGCTCCGTGAGCGGGTGACCACATTTCGCGCAATTCCTCGGCCCTGCGCGGCACCATCTGCGCACCCCGGCCGTTGTCCCGTATGAATCGGAAAAGCAGCCGACGGTCGTCGGGCCGCCAGGCCTCCCGGCGCGCCCGGGTCCTCGCATACGATGGCCGTTGCTCAGTAAGTCAAATGGAAACCGACCGTCCCAGGCCCGACCGGCAAGGAGACAAACCCCCGTGTCCGTCCTCTCGAAGATCATGCGTGCAGGCGAAGGCAAGATCCTGCGCAAGCTGCACCGCATCGCGGACCAGGTCAACTCCATCGAAGAGGACTTCGTCGACCTCTCCGACGCCGAGCTGCGGGCCCTCACCGATGAGTACAAGCAGCGCTACGAAGACGGCGAGAGCCTCGACGACCTGCTCCCCGAGGCGTTCGCGACCGTCCGCGAGGCCGCCAAGCGCGTCCTCGGCCAGCGCCACTACGACGTGCAGATCATGGGCGGCGCGGCCCTCCACCTCGGCTACGTGGCCGAGATGAAGACCGGTGAGGGCAAGACCCTCGTCGGCACCCTGCCCGCGTACCTGAACGCGCTGGCGGGCAAGGGCGTGCACCTCATCACGGTCAACGACTACCTGGCCGAGCGCGACTCCGAGATGATGGGCCGCGTCCACAAGTTCCTCGGCCTGACCGTCGGCTGCATCCTGGCCAACATGACGCCGGCCCAGCGCCGTGAGCAGTACGCCGCCGACATCACCTACGGCACGAACAACGAGTTCGGCTTCGACTACCTGCGCGACAACATGGCGTGGGCCCAGGACGAACTGGTCCAGCGCGGCCACAACTTCGCCATCGTCGACGAGGTCGACTCCATCCTGGTCGACGAGGCCCGGACGCCGCTGATCATCTCCGGCCCGGCCGACCAGGCCACCAAGTGGTACGGCGACTTCGCCAAGCTGGTCCTGCGCCTGAAGAAGGGCGAGGCCGGCAACCCGCTCAAGGGCATCGAGGAGACCGGCGACTACGAGGTCGACGAGAAGAAGCGCACGGTCGCCATCCACGAGTCCGGTGTCTCCAAGGTCGAGGACTGGCTGGGCATCGACAACCTCTACGAGTCGGTGAACACCCCTCTGGTGGGCTACCTGAACAACGCCATCAAGGCGAAGGAGCTCTTCAAGAAGGACAAGGACTACGTCGTCATGGACGGCGAAGTCATGATCGTCGACGAGCACACCGGCCGTATCCTCGCCGGCCGCCGTTACAACGAGGGCATGCACCAGGCGATCGAGGCGAAGGAAGGGGTGGACATCAAGGACGAGAACCAGACCCTCGCCACGATCACGCTCCAGAACTTCTTCCGCCTCTACAAGCGTCACGACCACAACGGCAAGGAACTGCCCGGTCTGTCCGGCATGACCGGTACGGCCATGACCGAGGCCGCCGAGTTCCACCAGATCTACAAGCTCGGCGTGGTGCCGATCCCGACGAACAGGCCGATGGTCCGCAAGGACCAGTCGGACCTGATCTACCGCACCGAGGTCGCCAAGTTCGAGGCGGTCGTCGACGACATCGCGGAGAAGCACGAGAAGGGCCAGCCGATCCTGGTCGGCACGACCTCCGTCGAGAAGTCGGAGTACCTCTCGCAGCAGCTCTCCAAGCGCGGCATCCAGCACGAGGTGCTCAACGCCAAGCACCACGAGCGCGAGGCGTCGATCGTGGCGCAGGCCGGCCGCCGGGGCGCCGTGACGGTGGCCACCAACATGGCCGGCCGTGGTACCGACATCAAGCTCGGCGGCAACCCCGAGGACCTCGCCGAGGCGGAGCTGCGCCAGCGCGGCCTCGACCCCGAGGAGCACATCGAGGAGTGGGCGGCCGCGCTGCCCGCCGCCCTGGAGAAGGCCCAGCAGGCGGTGAAGGCGGAGTTCGAGGAGGTCAAGGAGCTCGGCGGGCTCTACGTCCTCGGCACCGAGCGGCACGAGTCGCGCCGGATCGACAACCAGCTGCGCGGCCGCAGCGGCCGTCAGGGCGACCCCGGCGAGTCCCGCTTCTACCTCTCCCTCGGCGACGACCTGATGCGCCTGTTCAAGGCCCAGATGGTCGAGCGCGTGATGTCCATGGCGAACGTGCCGGACGACGTGCCGATCGAGAACAAGATGGTCACCCGCGCGATCGCGTCCGCGCAGTCGCAGGTGGAGCAGCAGAACTTCGAGACCCGTAAGAACGTCCTGAAGTACGACGAGGTGCTCAACCGGCAGCGCGAGGTCATCTACGGCGAGCGCCGCCGGGTCCTGGAGGGCGAGGACCTGCAGGAGCAGATCCAGCACTTCATGGACGACACGATCGACGCGTACGTCGGCGCGGAGACCGCCGAGGGCTTCCCGGAGGACTGGGACCTCGACCGGCTGTGGGGTGCCTTCAAGCAGCTCTACCCGGTGAAGGTCACCATCGAGGAGCTGGAGGAGGCGGCCGGCGACCGTGCGGGCCTGACCGCCGAGTACATCTCCGAGTCCATCAAGGACGACATCCACGAGCAGTACGCCTCGCGTGAGGCGCAGCTCGGCTCCGAGATCATGCGTGAACTGGAGCGCCGGGTCGTGCTGTCGGTCCTGGACCGCAAGTGGCGTGAGCACCTCTACGAGATGGACTACCTCCAGGAGGGCATCGGCCTGCGCGCGATGGCCCAGAAGGACCCGCTGGTCGAGTACCAGCGTGAGGGCTTCGACATGTTCACCGCGATGATGGACGGCATCAAGGAGGAGTCCGTCGGCTACCTGTTCAACCTGGAGGTCCAGGTCGAGCAGCAGGTCGAGGAGGTCCCCGTCGAGGACTCCGGGGCGGCCCCGGAAGGCGTCCAGGACGCCGTGCCGGCGCAGGCGGGCTCCTCGCGTCCCGAGATCCGTGCCAAGGGCCTGGAGGCGCCGCAGCGGCGGGGCATGCACTTCTCCGCGGCCACCGTGGACGGCGAGGGCGGCCTCGTCGAGGGCGACTTCGACTACGACGACGAGAAGCCGGCCCGTTCCGAGGCCGACGGCCTGACCCGCGCGGAGCGCCGCAAGCAGGCGAAGGGCAGCCGCCGCCGGAAGTGACGGCGACGACAGCGCCTTGAGGAGGGCCGGCCATCCCGATGGGGGAGGGCCGGCCCTCCTTGTCGTGGATCTCAGTCGGCCCGGGGTGGGCGGGGGCCGCCCAGTTCCACCGCCGTGCAGCGCCAGCGGAGGTCGGGGCCCTGTTCCAGGCGGAAGGCCATGGCGCGGAGCTGGTCGCCTGCCGCGATGCGGGCGAAGACCTCCAGGGCGCCGGTGCGGGGGACGAAGTAGCCGATGTCGCGGACGACGGGGTCGGTCCCGCGGGTGCGCAGGGGGCCGCGTTCGGCGAGGCGGGCCAAGTCGTCGTAGGCGGCGCCCGCGGTGTGCCGGAGCATCCAGTGGACCGGGCGGCGCCCGCTCAGCACGGCCAGCAGACGCTCCGCGAAGAGGTCGGTGGGCCGTGGGCCGGTCGGGGTCGCCGGTGGGCCGAGCGGCCTGCGGGACGCGGGACCGGCCGGGCGGCGGGAGTCGCGGCGGCCGGGTGGGCGGGTGGCGGTGGGGCGGGGCTGGGCGGTCCGGGTCATGACCTTGTTCATGGGGGGTCCCCGTTCGGCGGCCCGGCTGGTACCGGGCGGTAACTTGAGGTTGGGGATCTTGTACGGGGACCGGGACGGCGGCGGCAAGGCGAGAGCGGCCCGTGTCGGGAGTCCGGGGAATTCACCTATCCGAGTGATCGCGGGCGGGGAAAACCCGCCGGGCAGGCGCCGGTACCGGGTGAATCGAGGGGTGCCGGGTGGACGCCCGCGGAGTCACCGCCCGGGACCCGAAAGGGGACGCCCGCACGTATCCTGAAGGCCGTCTCCGGAAGGCCCGTCGGCTTTCGGGAGAGCGGCACCGGCAGAGTCGAAGCGTCCAGAGAGAGCGGCCAGCATGCGCGTCTATGTCCCCCTGACCCTCCCCGCGCTCGCCGAGGCGTACAAGACGGGCGAGCTGGGGACCGGTCCGTTCGTCGCCTACGCCGTCACACCCGCCCTGCGTGAGTGGTACCTCTCCGACGACATGGAGGAACTGGAGTACGCGGCGCTCAACCGCGCCGCGCTGGCCTCCCTGCGGCTGCTGGCCGCCGACCCGGACGCGCCGCGGCGCCGGGTCGTGGTCGCCGTGGACGTGCCCGACGGCGCGGCGGCGTCCGATCCGGACCGTGGCCTCGACCCGGCGGCCCTGGGCGAGGTGCGGGTGGCCACGACGGTGGCGCTGGCCAGGGCGGCCGCCGTGCACGTCGACTCCGACGACGCGCAGGAGGACGTGACCGCGGCGGCCGGAGCGCTGCCGGCCGCGGACGGCGGGGACGACGACGCGCAGTTCGTGGTGGACGGGGCCGAGGACCACGAACTGCTCTGGTACGCCACGCAGGAGATCCCCCACCTGGTGGGACTCGGCTGACCCCCGCGCGAACCGCTTCCCTGTCAGTGACGGCGGGTAGCGTTTTCGGCATGGGGAAGCAGGAACGCGCACACATCGTCTGGGACTGGAACGGGACGCTGTTCCACGACAACGACGCGATCATCGGGGCGACGAACGCGGCCTCGGCCGAGCTGGGCCTGGCGCCGATCACCCTCGAGCAGTACCGGGCGCTGTACTGCGTGCCGGTGCCCAGGTTCTACGAGCGGCTGATGGGGCGGTTGCCGACGCAGGCCGAGTGGGAGGTCATGGACGAGATCTTCCACGCGTACTACGCCGAGCACCGCGGCCGGTGCGGGCTGACCGAGGGGGCGGCCGAGCTGCTGGCCGGGTGGCGTTCGGCGGGGCGCAGCCAGTCGCTGCTGAGCATGTACGTGCACGACGAACTCGTGCCGCTGGTGCGTGGGTTCGGCATCGAGCCGCACTTCCTGCGGGTGGAGGGGCGGATCGGGCCGTCCGGGGGCAGCAAGGCCGAGCACATGGTGCGGCACCTGCGGCAGCTGGAGGAGGTGGCGCCCGGCCGGACCGTGGTGATCGGGGACGCGGCGGACGACGCGGTGGCCGCGCGGGCGGCGGGCGCGAAGGCCGTGCTGTACACCGGGGGGTCACACGGCCGGGCGAGTCTGGAGGAGGCCGGCGTGCCGGTGGTGGACTCGCTGGCGGAGGCGGTCGAGGAGGCGGAGAGACTCGTGGCGTGAGCCGGGGGCGCGGGGGGCGCCGTTTTACCGCGGTATTGCCTAGGTGGGCGGCCGTCGCTGTGCAGAACGTCAAACTTGCACCCCCTGTTTTGTACACATACGGCTCATGACGGGCCCCCGGTCATGGGCGATAGCCTGGTGGCGTGATCAGCGCGATAGTTCGCGGGGGCGTCGCCCCTGCCCTGCGCCCGGTGAGCACGGAACAACTCCGTGACCGGGTGGCGGTCGCTGGTCTTCTCGGGCGGAGGGCGTCGATGACGGCCCTGGCAGTGGTGGCGCCGAGAGCGACGTCACACCCTCGGGGCCCGTCGAGAATGGCCGAATACCCCCCGCTCGTCTCACCCTGCGGCATAGCGTCGGAGCCGACCGGAGACCCCGGCCGTGGCGTCGAGCCGCAGGGGGAAGAGCCCGTACTTCCTTCTACGTCACGCAATGGCGCGCGACAGGAGCCAGAGGACAATGCAGACCAAGCTGGACGAAGCCAAGGCCGAGCTGCTCGATCGGGCCGCCCGGGTAGCTGAGAACAGCCCGGCCGGGGGCCACCTACCGACCGGGACGACGGGAGAGGTGGACCAGGAGTCCGTCCTCACGTTCCTCCAGCGCTACTACCTGCACACCGCACCGGAGGACCTGGCCGACCGCGACCCGGTCGACGTCTTCGGCGCCGCCGTCTCGCACTACCGACTGGCCGAGACCCGTCCGCAGGGCACCGCCAACGTCCGGGTCCACACCCCGACCGTCGAGGAGAACGGGTGGACCTGCAGCCACACCGTGGTGGAGGTCGTCACCGACGACATGCCCTTCCTCGTCGACTCGGTCACCAACGAGCTGACCCGGCAGGGGCGTGGCATCCACGTCGTCATCCACCCCCAGTTCGTCGTCCGCCGCGACCTCACCGGCAAGCTGATCGAGGTGCTGCCGACCCAGGCCGCCGGCCAGGACCTGCCGCACGACACGCACATCGAGTCGTGGATCCACGTCGAGATCGACCGGGAGACCGACCGCGCCGACCTCAAGCAGATCACCGCCGACCTGCTGCGCGTCCTGTCCGACGTCCGTGAGGCCGTCGAGGACTGGGAGAAGATGCGGGAGTGCGCCGTCCGGGTCGCCGAGCAGCTCGGTGACGAGCCGGTCCCCGCCGACCTGCCGGGCCCCGAGGTCGAGGAGGCCCGTGAGCTGCTGCGCTGGCTGGCCGCCGACCACTTCACCTTCCTGGGCTTCCGTGAGTACCAGCTGCGCGAGGACGACTCCCTGGCCGCCGTGCCCGGCACCGGCCTGGGCATCCTGCGCTCCGACCCGCACCACGCCGTCGACGAGGGCCACCCCGTCAGCCCGTCCTTCGAGCGGCTCCCGGCCGACGCGCGCGCCAAGGCCCGCGAGCACAAGCTCCTCGTCCTGACCAAGGCGAACAGCCGGGCGACCGTGCACCGGCCGTCGTACCTGGACTACATCGGCGTCAAGAAGTTCGACGCGGACGGCAACGTGGTCGGTGAGCGGCGCTTCCTCGGGCTGTTCTCGTCCGCCGCGTACACCGAGTCGGTGCGCAGGGTGCCGGTGATCCGGCGCAAGGTCGACGAGGTCCTGGAGCGGGCCGGGTTCTCGCCCAACAGCCACGACGGCCGTGACCTGCTCCAGATCATGGAGACCTACCCGCGCGACGACATGTTCCAGACTCCGGTCCCGGAGCTGGAGTCGATCGTCACGAGCGTCCTCTACCTCCAGGAACGCCGCCGGCTCCGTCTCTACCTGCGCCAGGACGAGTACGGCCGCTACTACTCGGCCCTCGTCTACCTGCCCCGCGACCGCTACACCACCGGCGTCCGGCTGCGCATCATCGACATCCTCAAGGAGGAACTCGGCGGTACCAGCGTCGACTTCACGGCCTGGAACACCGAGTCGATCCTGTCCCGGCTGCACTTCGTGGTCCGCGTCCCGCAGGGCACCGGGCTGCCCGAGCTGTCCGACGTCGACAAGGAACGCATCGAGGCCCGCCTGGTCGAGGCGGCCCGTTCCTGGGCCGACGGCTTCGCCGAGGCGCTCAACGCGGAGCTCGGCGAGGAGCGCGCGGCCGAGCTCCAGCGCAGGTACACCAACTCGTTCCCCGAGGGCTACAAGGCCGACCACACCCCGCGCGCGGCGGTCGCCGACCTCGTCCACCTGGAGCGGCTCACCGAGGAGACGGGCAACGACTTCGCCCTCAGCCTCTACGAGCCGGTGGGCGCCGCCCCCGGCGAGCGCCGCTTCAAGATCTACCGCAAGGGCGCGGCGATCTCCCTGTCCGCGGTGCTGCCGGTCCTCAACACGCTCGGTGTCGAGGTGATCGACGAGCGGCCGTACGAGCTGCGCTGCTCGGACCGGACCACCGCGTGGATCTACGACTTCGGGCTGCGCATGCCGAAGGCCTCGGGTGCCGCGAGCGGCGACTACCTCGGTGACGACGGACGGGAGAGGTTCCAGGAGGCGTTCGCGGCGACCTGGACCGGACAGGCCGAGAACGACGGGTTCAACGCGCTGGTGCTGAGCGCCGGGCTGACCTGGCGGCAGGCGATGGTGCTGCGGGCGTACGCCAAGTACCTGCGGCAGGCCGGCTCCACGTTCAGCCAGGACTACATGGAGACCACGCTCCGCCACAACGTCCACACCACCCGGCTGCTCGTCTCCCTGTTCGAGGCGCGGATGTCGCCGGACCGGCAGAAGGCCGGCCTGGAGATCGTCGACGCCCTCCTCGAAGAGCTGGACGCGGCGCTCGACCAGGTGGCGAGTCTCGACGAGGACCGCATCCTGCGGTCCTTCCTGACCGTCATCAAGGCGACCCTGCGCACCAACTTCTTCCAGGAGACGGCGGTCGGCAAGCCGCACTCCTACGTGTCCATGAAGTTCGACCCGCAGGCCATCCCCGACCTCCCGGCGCCCCGCCCGGCGTTCGAGATCTGGGTGTACTCGCCGCGTGTCGAAGGCGTGCACCTGCGCTTCGGCAAGGTCGCGCGCGGCGGTCTGCGCTGGTCCGACCGGCGTGAGGACTTCCGCACCGAGATCCTCGGCCTGGTCAAGGCGCAGATGGTGAAGAACACCGTCATCGTGCCGGTCGGCGCCAAGGGCGGCTTCGTCGCCAAGCAGCTGCCGGACCCGGCCAAGGACCGGGACGCGTGGCTCGCGGAGGGCATCGCCAGCTACAAGACGTTCATCTCGGCGCTGCTCGACATCACCGACAACATGGTGGCCGGCGAGGTCGTGCCCCCGCAGGACGTGGTCCGGCACGACGAGGACGACACCTACCTGGTGGTCGCGGCCGACAAGGGCACGGCGACCTTCTCCGACATCGCCAACGAGGTCGCCGGCAGCTACAACTTCTGGCTCGGGGACGCCTTCGCCTCCGGCGGCAGCGCGGGCTACGACCACAAGGGCATGGGCATCACCGCGCGCGGTGCCTGGGAGTCCGTGAAGCGGCACTTCCGGGAGCTGGGCGTCGACACCCAGAGCGAGGACTTCACGGTCGTCGGCATCGGCGACATGTCCGGTGACGTGTTCGGCAACGGCATGCTGCTCTCCGAGCACATCCGGCTGGTCGCCGCCTTCGACCACCGGCACATCTTCATCGACCCGAACCCGGACGCGGCCACCTCCTACGCCGAGCGCCGCCGCCTGTTCGAACTGCCCCGCTCCAGCTGGGGCGACTACAACACGGAACTGCTCTCGGCGGGCGGCGGCGTCTTCCCCCGCAGCGCCAAGTCCATCCCGGTCAACAGCCACATCCGCGAGGCCCTCGGCATCGAGGACAAGGTGGCCAAGCTGACCCCGGCCGACCTGATGAAGGCGATCCTGCACGCGCCGGTCGACCTGCTGTGGAACGGCGGTATCGGCACCTACGTCAAGGCGTCGACCGAGTCCAACGCCGACGTCGGCGACAAGGCCAACGACGCCATCCGGGTCGACGGCGCCGACCTGCGCGTCAAGGTGGTCGGCGAGGGCGGCAACCTGGGCCTGACGCAGCTCGGCCGGATCGAGTTCGCCCGCCGTGGCGGCAAGATCAACACCGACGCGATCGACAACAGCGCCGGGGTGGACACCTCCGACCACGAGGTGAACATCAAGATCCTGCTGAACGGCGTGGTCGCGGACGGCGACATGACGGTCAAGCAGCGCAACAAGCTGCTCGCCGAGATGACCGACGAGGTCGGCTCCCTGGTGCTGCGCAACAACTACGCGCAGAACGTGGCCATCGCCAACGCCCTCGCCCAGTCCGGGGACATGCTCCACGCCCAGCAGCGCTTCCTGCGCCACCTGGTCAGGGAGGGCCACCTGGACCGCGCCCTGGAGTTCCTGCCCACCGACCGGCAGATCCGCGAGCGCATCGGCACCGGCCAGGGCCTGACCGGCCCGGAGACGGCCGTCCTGCTGGCCTACACGAAGATCACCGTCGCCGACGAGCTGCTGGCCACCACGCTGCCGGACGACCCGTACCTGAGCGGCCTGCTGCACGCGTACTTCCCGACGGCCCTGCGCGACCAGTTCGCCGCCGCGCTCGCCACCCACCCGCTGCGCCGTGAGATCACGACCACCGTCCTGGTCAACGACACGGTCAACACCGGTGGTACGACCTACCTGCACCGGCTGCGCGAGGAGACCGGGGCCTCCCTGGAGGAGATCGTCCGGGCGCAGACCGCGGCCCGCGCGATCTTCCGCTCGGCGCCGGTGTGGGACGCCGTCGAGGAACTCGACAACAAGGTCGACGCGGCCGTGCAGACCCGGATCCGGCTGCACTCGCGCCGGCTGGTCGAGCGCGGCACCCGCTGGCTGCTCAACAACCGGCCGCAGCCGTTGCAGCTCCTGGAGACCGTCGACTTCTTCTCCGAGCGGGTCGAGCAGGTCTGGCAGCAGCTGCCGAAGCTGCTGCGCGGCGCGGACCTGGAGTGGTACCAGCACGTGTACGACGAGCTGTCGGCGGCCGGTGTCCCGGACGAGCTGGCGACCCGGGTGGCCGGGTTCTCCTCGGCCTTCCCGGCGCTGGACATCGTCTCGGTGGCCGACCGCACGGGCAAGGAGCCGCTGGACGTCGCCGAGGTCTACTACGACCTCGCCGACCGCCTCGGGGTCACCCAGCTGATGGACCGCATCATCGAGCTCCCGCGCGCCGACCGCTGGCAGTCGATGGCGCGCGCGTCCATCCGCGAGGACCTGTACGCGGCCCACGCGATGCTCACCGCCGACGTCCTCGCCGCCGGTGACGGCACGTCGACGCCCGAGCAGCGCTACCAGGCCTGGGAGCAGAAGAACACGGCGATCCTGGGCCGGGCCCGGGCCACCCTGGAGGAGATCCGCAGCTCGGACTCCTTCGACCTGGCCAACCTGTCGGTGGCCATGCGGACGATGCGGACGCTGCTGCGCACGCACGCGTAGCCGTACGGCGCGAAAGGCGCCCCAGGCCGGTGCGGCTCGGGGCGCCTTTCGCGTACGTCCGGCTCAGGTGGACGGGGCGGCCGTCACCGGGGCGGCCTGCTTCGGCGGCGCGGCCGCCGGCTTGGGCTTCGTCTTGTCGGACTTGTCGCCGGTGAAGGACTCGTACTCGGCGAGGACCTCCTCGGTCGGTCCGTCCATGCGCAGCACACCGCGCTCCAGCCACAGCACCCGCTCGCAGGTGTCGCGGATGGACTTGTTGTTGTGGCTGACCAGGAACACCGTGCCCGCGTGCTGGCGCAGCTCGCGGATGCGCTCCTCGGAGCGCATCCGGAAGGACGCGTCACCGGTGGCCAGCGCCTCGTCGATGAGCAGCACGTCGTGGTCCTTGGCGGCGGCGATGGAGAAGCGCAGCCGGGCGCCCATGCCGGAGGAGTAGGTCCGCATCGGCAGGGTGATGAAGTCGCCCTTCTCGTTGATGCCGGAGAAGTCGACGATGTCCTGGTAGCGGTCCTTGATCTCCTCGCGGGACATACCCATGGCGAGGCCGCCGAGGTAGACGTTCTTCTCACCGGTCAGGTCGCCCATCAGGGCGGCGTTGACGCCGAGGAGGGAGGGCTGGCCGTCGGTGTAGATGGCGCCGTTCTCCACCGGCAGCAGGCCGGCGACGGCCTTGAGCAGGGTGGACTTGCCGGAGCCGTTGGTGCCGATGAGGCCGATCGCCTCGCCCTTGTAGGCGACGAAGGAGACGCTCTTGACCGCGTGCACCAGGCGGGTGCCCGCCGCCTTCTCGGCCTGCTTGCGGCGCAGCATGCGGTTCAGGGCGGCGGTGGCGGAGCCGCGGCCGGCGCCGGTGCCGTGGACCCGGTAGACGATGTCCACCTTGTCGGCGACGACCGTGGGGATGGGGGTGTCGTTCACGTTCTCAGCCACGGCCGTACGTCTCCTCAGCCTTCCAGAAGTAGATGAAGCCGCCGACGCCGGCGAGCAGGGCCCAGCCGGTCGCGAGGACCCAGACGTGGGGCGGAAGCTGGTGCGCGTGGAAGCTGTCGATCAGGGCGTAGCGCATCAGGTCGATGTAGACCGCGGCCGGCTGCGCCTTGAGCACCGGGTTCACCCAGCTCGGCAGGCCGCTGTGGTTGCCGGTCAGCTTGTCGATGTTCCACATGACGCCGGAGACGTACATCCAGGTGCGCAGCACGAACGGCATCAGCTGGGCGATGTCCGGGGTCTTGGCGCCCCACCGGGCCATGATCATCGCCACGCCGGTGTTGAAGCTGAACTGCAGGACCAGCGCCGGGATCGCCAGCAGCCAGGAGGCGGCCGGCGGCACGCCGAAGCAGAGCAGGATGACGACCAGGGCGCCCATGGAGAACAGCAGCTGCTGGAGCTGCTGGATGCAGAAGGAGATCGGCAGCGCGGCCCGCGGGAAGTGCAGGGCCCGGACGAGGCCGAGGTTGCCGGAGATCGCGCGCGTGCCGACCATGATCGAGCTCTGCGTGAACGTCCAGATGAACACGCCCGTGACCAGGAACGGGATGTAGTCCGGCACGCCCTTCTTGGTGTGCAGCAGGACACCGAAGATGAAGTAGTACACCGCCGCGTTCAGCAGCGGGGTCATGACCTGCCAGACCTGCCCGAGCTTCGCCTGGGCGTACTGGGCGGTGAGCTTGGCGGTGGCGAAAGCGGTGATGAAGTGGCGCCGGTCCCACAGCTGGCGGATGTACGCCGGCAGGGAGGGGCGGGCGCCGCTGACCGAAAGGCCGTGCCGGGCGGCGAGCGCCGCGAGGTCGTCCTCGGCCGTGACCGGAGTCGGGGGCGGTGTGTGGAGAACCTGGGTCACATCCGCTGCTTTCACTCGGGGGGTGGGGGTGCTGCGGCGTCCGGCTGGTCGCCCGGCCCCGTCACCCGGCGTTCACCCGCGTTTTTCTTTGCGTTTTCTTGCGTCGGGACGGGACCGTTTCGTCGCAACGGGAGCGTAGGCCGTGTTGGCGTCGGAACGCAACCGTTTCGTCGTCACGGAGGCCTGTGCGTCGTGACACTCCCGAGGTCGGGTCGCGATCGATTCGTTGCGGACGACGACTCGGGGCAGGGTTCACCACGGCGGTGAGCTGGGAGGGGGGCGACGCCGGGCGGTTGCAGCGATCGAGTGGTGAGTGTCGTCGGAACGCAACCGTTTCGTCGTTACGCCCCTATGCTGGGGGCATGACGACGAACGCCGAGGAGTCCCAGGCGCGTCCGCGCCGACGAGCCCCCGCCGGGGCGGCCGTCCTTCGCGAGGACGTGACCGAGGCCATCCGGGCCGCCGTCTTCGAGGAGCTCGCGTCGGTCGGCTACGCCCGGATGTCCATCGAGGGCATCGCGCGCCGAGCGGGCGTCGGCAAGACCGCCGTCTACCGCCGCTGGCGCTCCAAGCTCCACCTCGTGCTCGACGTCGTCTCGGCCCTCGCCGTACTGGGCCTGCCGACGCCCGACACCGGCTCCCTGGAGGGCGACCTGCGCCTGCTGTACGAGGTCACCTCCCGCGCGCTGCGCCACCCGGTCGCCTCGCAGATCATCCCCGACCTCCAGGCCGAGGCGGCCCGCAACCCCGACATCGCCGACGCCATGCAGAAGACGCTGCGCCAGGGCCAGGAGGGCGTCGCCAGCAAGATCATCGAGGCGGCGCAGCGACGCGGTGAACTCGCCGCGGACCTCGACGACGACCTGGCCATGGACCTGATCTCCGGCCCGCTGTACTGGCGTTCGGTGGTGATCCGGACGCCGAAGCTGCCGAAGGGATACCTGGCGGCGCTGGCCCGCGGGACCGCGGAGGCGCTCAAGGCGCTGTGAACCACCCGGCCGGGGATGTCACAGGCGGGTCGGCCGTCTCGTCGTAAGGGGCGCAGACATCCTTGACCCGGGAGCAGATGATGAACGTCGCCCTGTGGACCGCCGCCGGACTGCTCGCCGTGGTGGCGCTGACCGGTGGCATCAGCAAGACGTGCGTGCCGAGGGAGAGGCTGGCCGCGGCCCACGGCGGCGGCTGGACCGGTGACGCCGGCGACGGTTTCGTGAAGTCGCTCGGCGTCCTGGAACTCCTGGCGGCGGCGGGCCTGGTGCTGCCCGCCGTCACCGGGGTCGCACCGGTGCTGGTGCCCGTCACCGCCGTGTGCTGGACCCTGCTGATGATCGGCGCGATGATCACCCATGGCCGACGCGGCGAACGCGCGTTCGTGGTGCTGAACCTGGCCTACCTGGTGCTCGCGCTGGTCGTGGCGGTGGGGCGGTTCGGCCCCGGGTCCTTCTGACCGGCCGGGCGGTGGACGTCGAGGGGGGAGCGCAGATGTGCAGGGACACCGACTCGGGCACCCAAAAGGGCGCGGACGGGGGTACGGGCGCGGGCGAGGGCAGGGGTGCGCGCGGTGACGTGGGCCCGCATCCTCGTGCGGACGTCCGGGCGGACCCCGGCAAGGCCCTGGAGTTCCAGGAGCTGCGGCCGATGCTGTTCTCGATCGCTTACCGGATCCTCGGCAGCGTCAGCGAGGCCGAGGACGCGGTCCAGGAGACCTGGCTGCGCTTCGTGGGCTCGCCGACGGAGGTCAGGTCGCCGAAGGCCTTCCTGTCGGCCGCGGTGACCCGGATCTCCATCGACGTCCTGCGCTCCGCCCGGGTGCGGCGCGAGGCGTACGTCGGTCCGTGGTTCCCCGAGCCGCTGCTCGCCGACCCGTACGAGGACCCGGCGCGGTCGGCCGAGCTGGCCGACTCGGTGTCCATGGCGGCCCTGCTGCTCCTCGAGCGCCTCAGCCCCCTGGAGCGCGCCGTCTTCGTCCTGCGCGAGGTGTTCGACTTCGGCTTCCCCGAGGTCGCGACGGCGGTGGGCCGCTCGGAGAGCGCGTGCCGCCAGCTGGCGGTGCGGGCCCGGCGCCACATGGCGGAGGGCCGCCCCCGCTTCGAGGCGGACCGCCGGGAACGCGACGCGCTGGCGTCCCGCTTCTTCGAGGCCCTGCACGACGGCGACCTGGCCGGTCTGCAGGACCTGCTCGCCGCCGACGTGTCCCTGGTCGGCGACGGCGGCGGCAGGGCCCCGCAGCTGGCCCGCGCGGTCGCCGGCGCCCGGAACGTCGCCCGCCTCCTCGCCGCCGTCTTCCCGGCGCTCGACCGCATCGCGGTGTCCTGCGAACGGCACGAGGTCAACGGCCAGCCCGGCGCGATCTTCCGTGACCGCGACGGCAAGGTCCTGCAGACCTTCTCCCTCGACATCCTCGACGGCCGAGTCCAGGCCATCCGCCTGGTCCTCAACCCCGACAAACTCGCCCACATGGGTCCGGTGGCCGACGCCTGGTCCATCTCCGAACAACTCAAACAGACCCGCAGGACGGCGGACTGACCACACCGCCCGGGCCCGCGGGCGCCCGGCGGTTCAGCCCCGGGCCGCCTCCGGGTGCAGGCGGAGCCAGCCCTGCCAGGCCGAGGTGATCATGTCCTGGACGTCGTGCTTGGCCTTCCAGGTCAGTTCCGTGGCGATGCGGTCGGCGGAGGCGACCACACTGGCCGGGTCGCCTGGGCGGCGGGGGGCGACGGCCGGGTCGAGGTCGTAGCCGGTGACCGTGTTGATGAGGTCGATCATCTCGCGGACCGAGACGCCCTCCCCGCGCCCGATGTTGAGGGTCAGGGAGCGGCCCGGCTCGGCCTGGAGGGCGCGGGCCGCGGCCACATGGGCCTCGGCCAGGTCCACCACGTGGATGTAGTCACGGACGCAGGTGCCGTCCGGCGTCGGGTAGTCGTCGCCGAAGACGAGCGGGGGCACGTTCTCCGTGAGCTTCTCGAAGACCATGGGGACCAGGTTGGAGACGCCGACGTCGGCCAGTTCGGGGCTCGCCGCGCCCGCCACGTTGAAGTAGCGGAGGGAGGCTGTCGCGAGGCCCGTGGCCCGGCCTGTGGCGCGGACCAGCCACTCGCCCGCCAGCTTGGTCTCGCCGTACGGCGACATCGGCAGGCACGGCGTCTCCTCCGTCACCAGGTCGACGTCCGGCATGCCGTAGACCGCCGCGGAGGACGAGAACACGAACGACGGGACCCTCGCCTCCGTCACCGCCTCCAGCAGAACGCGCAGGCCCTCGACGTTCTCGCGGTAGTAGCGCAGGGGGAGTTCCACCGACTCGCCGACCTGCTTCTTCGCCGCCAGGTGCACCACCCCGGTCACCTCGTGCTCGGCCAGCACGCGCGCGACGTTCTCACCGTCCAGCGTGGAACCCGTCACCAGCGGCACGTCCTCGGGCAGCCGCTCGGCGATGCCGGTGGACAGGTCGTCGTAGACCACCGTCCGCTCGCCCGCCTCGGTCATCGCGCGTACGACATGCGCCCCGATGTAACCGGCGCCGCCGGTGATCAGCCAGGTCATGAGTGGCGGTCCCCTCCGTCAGTGGCCCGTGGTGCTCGTCAGACACCTTGTCGTCAGTCACTTTTCAGTGAAGCAGGTGCCGCCGACAACCGGGGACGGCTGAGGTGACTCCCCGTGACCGGCGTGCTGTGCGCGGTGCCCTGCGGCCGGCGGGTGGCGCGCCACAGCCGGGTCAGGGACAGGGCGGCGGCGCTGACGAGCAGGCCGTTGCGGGCGAGCATCAGCAGGCAGCCCGTCCAGGTGCAGCCGACGACCTCGCCGTAGAAGGCGGGGTAGGCGACGGAGCTGACCGCGCTCGCCGCCACGACCAGGGCGGCGACCGGACGCTGCGTGGTGTGCCGCGAGGTCAGGCACACGGCCGCCAGGCCGAGCAGCCAGATCATGTACTGGGGGCTGATCACCCGGCTGGTGACGGTGAACAGGAGCACCGCGCTCAGGGCCGCGTCGTACGGGGTGGCACGCGTCCAGTGCCGGGCGCGGACGCGCCACAGCAGCAGGAGCGCGAAGACGGCCGCGGTGAGCACGAGGGACGCGGTCGCGACGGCGTGCACGTGCGGGCCGACGAGTTCCATCGCGCCGTACCGGTAGCGGACCGTGCCCCGCCAGCCGGCGTGCCGCGCGAGGCTGAGCGCGGTGCCGCCGAGCGACTCGATCTGCACGCCCCGGCCGCCCTGCTGGCGCAGGAAGGCCAGCGGGTCGCGGAACGACACCACGAGGACGGCGAGGGTCGCGGTCCCGGTCAGGGCGGCGGACAGCCACGCCGACCGGGTGGGGCGACCGCGCTCCAGGCCCAGCAGGACCAGCGCCGGCCACACCTTCACCAGCGCGCCCAGTGCCGCGAGCGTCCCGCACGCGCGCGTGGAGCGCGACAACGCCAGCAGGGAGAGCACGGCGAAGGCGGTGACCTCCACGTCGTAGCGGGCGAGCGGGAGATGCAGGAGGAGTGGGAGGCCGCCGGTCCACAGGACCGCGCCCAGCAGGGTGCGCCCGGAACGCGTGCCCGCGCGCGCGAGCGCCGCCGTGACCAGCGCGTCCGTGGCCAGGGTGAGGGCCACGAACGCCTGGAAGTAGCTGAGCCCGGGCACCAGCCCCGGCGCCAGCAGCACCGCGCCGGCGCCCGGCGGGTACTGCCACAACGTGTCGTGCGCCGGGAACGCGCCGTGCGCCAGCACGCCGTACCAGTGGAAGTACAACCGCCATACTTCGCGCGCGACCGCTCCGTGTCCCAGGAGTCGCTCGTTGTTGTGGACGAGGAGCCACAGCATCAGCGCGCGCGTGGCGAGCCAGAGGGCGGCGAGCCCCAGGAGTCGGGAGAGCCGGGAGAGTCGGGAGAGGCGTGGGAGTCGAACGGGCGGGGCGAACGGGGCGCGGGGGAGCGGGAAGTACGGGCGGTGATTCATCAACCGTGAGCGTAAGCCGCCCGGATGGTGTATCCATGCCGATACGCCGTCAATACCCGGCAAAGGTTGGCTAATCGCAAAAGATCGGGCCGTGGTGAGTATCGGGCCTCTCGTAAAAGCACATCAGCGGACAAGGCGGAGGGAGGACTTCGGCCGGCCGGCTTCGTCGAGCCGACCGGAGCAGGAACCGTTGGGCGGACCGCCCTCCGGACCGCCCCCCGGACCGGACCCTGGACCGCCCTCCGGACCGCCCTCCGGACCGGACCCTGGAGCGCCCTCCGGACCGCCCTCCGGACCGGACCCTGGAGCGCCCCCCGGACCGCCCTCCGGACCGCCCCCTGGAGCGCCCCCCGGACCGACCTTCGGACCGCCGTCCGGACCGACCTTCGTGCCGGCCCCCGGGCCGCCTTCCGTGCCGATCCCCGGGGCGTCGGCCGGATCCTCGTCCGGGCCTCGGTGGCGGCGCCGGGTGCGGTGTGCCGTCGCTGTGGGGGTTCCCGGTGCGGTGATGTTCGCGGTGGGGCTCTGGGGGCTGCACCGCGGCGGGATGTGGCGCGACGAGGCCGTCACCTACCAGGTCGCCGGGCGCACGGTGCCGCAGATCTGGCGGTTGCTGCACGGCGTCGACGCGGTGCACGGCCTGTACTACCTGCTGATGCACGTGGTCCTCGCCGCCGCCCCCGGCCGCCCCGGCGAGGTCGACCTCCGGCTGCCCTCGGTCTGCGCGGCCGCCGTCACCGCGAGCCTGGTGGCCGCCCTCGGCGCCCGCCTCGCCCGGCCCCGCGTCGGCCTGTGGGCCGGACTGCTGTTCGCGGTCACGCCGCTGGTCGGCCATTACGCCCAGGAGGGCCGCTCCTACGCCCTGGTCGCCGCCGGGGCGACCGGCGCGACCCTGCTGTTCGTCCGCGCGGCGGCGCAGGAGGGGCGGCGGGCCTGGGCGTGGTACGGCGGTGTCCTCGCGGTCACCTGCTGGCTGCACGAGTTCGCGGTCCTGCTGCTGCTCGCGCACGCGGGAACTCTGGCGCTGGCCCGTTCGTCGGGAAGGGCGTGGCGGGGGTGGTGCTGCGCGGCCGGGGGCGTGGCGCTGTCGCTGCTGCCGATGGTCGTCGTCTCGCACACGCAGTCGGCGCAGGTGGCGTGGCTGACGGAGCCGGACGTGGAGACCGCGCAGGAACTGCTGCGCCAGTACCTCGGCCCGACCGACGGGGTGTACTGGACGTGCCTGGCGCTGGGCCTGCTCGGGCTGACCCGGCTGGTGGGCAGGCGCGGCGAGGTGACGCTCGCGGCGGTCGCGCTGCCGCTCGCGGTGCTGCCACCGGTGGCGTTGATGCTCGCCTCGCAGTTCACCCCGCTGTACGTCGACCGGTACGTGCTGTACGCGCTGGCCGGGGGGCCCCTGCTGGTGGCGCTCGGCGCGGACCGGGTCGCCGGGCTGCTCGGCCGGCTCTGGTCCCGGGGCACGCCGACCGCGCCCAGGTCGCCGGTGTCCACCCTGGCGGGGGTGCTGGCGGTGGTCCTCGCCTTCACCCACCAGATTCCGCTGCTGCGCGCGGACCGGGTGCCGGGCACCCGGCCCGACGATCTCGGCGCCGTCGCGAGGGCGGTGGCCCGGACGCTGCGCCCTGGTGACCCGGTGCTGTTCCTGCCGGCCCACGCGCGCGGCACGCAGCTCGCCTATCCGGCCGACTTCACGGGCACGCGGGACGTGGCGCTGGCCGAGTCGGGGCCGCGGTCGGGGACCCTGTACGGGCGCGAGGTGACGGTGGGGACGCTGCGGCGGCGGCTGGCGGGGGCCGACGAGGTGTGGGCGGTGGTGGAGAAGTACGCGATGGTGCGCGGATACCGGCCGCGGTTGCCCACGGAGCGGGCCAAGTTCGCCGTGCTGAACCAGGAGTTCGTACTGCGGCAGGAGATGGTCGTCGACCGGATCGCGCTGCGGCTGTACGTGCGGCCGATCCGGGGCGCCGACGGTCAGCCGTGAGCCGCGGGGCGGTCAGCAGGAACCCTCCTCCAGGGCGGCCGCGTCCAGGGTGCCCGTCAACTGGTCCAGGCGGGCCTTCAGGTCGCGGATCTCGTCCACGTCGAAGCCGGTCGCCGAGACGATCCGGCGCGGCACCTCCAGCGCCCGCTCGCGCAGCGCCGACCCCGCCTCCGTCAGCCGTACGTCCACCGAGCGTTCGTCCCGTGTGCTGCGCTCGCGGTGCACCAGACCCGCCGTCTCCAGGCGCTTGAGGAGCGGGGAGAGGGTGCCGGAGTCCAGGCGGAGGTGCTCGCCGAGCTTCTTGACCGGCAGGTCGCCCTCTTCCCACAGCACCAGCATCACCAGGTACTGCGGGTAGGTGAGACCGAGGTCCTTGAGGATCACGCGGTAGACGCTGTTGAAGGCGCGGGATGCCGCGTGCAGGGAGAAGCAGATCTGGCGGTCCAGGCGGAGCCACTCCGCCTCGGGGACGTGGGCGGAGGACGGGGCGGGGGCCTGGGCGGGGGTCGGGGTCGTCGCGGTCATGGCTCCAGCGTAGCTCTTGCGAGCCATTTAGTTGTGCACAACTTAATTGTGTGCTCTACTTGTGGTCGTGAGGGCGGCCGGAACGGAGCCGCCGGAACACCGCAGCAGTGAATTTCGAGAGGGATGGTCTTCCATGGACGCGCTCTACACCGCAGCCGCCACCGCCACCGGCCGGGAAGGACGGGCGGTCAGCTCGGACGGGCAGCTGGACCTCACGCTGGCGTTCCCGGCCGTGCTCGGCGGCAACGGCCAGGGCACCAACCCCGAGCAGCTCTTCGCCGCCGGTTACGCCGCCTGTTTCGCCAGCGCCCTCGGTGCCATCGGCCGCCAGGCCAAGGTCGACACCGGTGAGATCTCCGTGACCGCCGAGGTCGGCATCGGCAAGGACGAGTCCGACGGCGGCTTCGCGCTCAAGGTCACCCTGCGCGTCGAGCTTCCCGAGGAGCTCGCCAACGAGACCGGCGAGAAGCTGGTCCACCAGGCCCACGAGTACTGCCCCTACTCCAAGGCGACCAAGGGCAACATCCCGGTCGAGCTCATCGTCGAGTAGTCGGCCGGGCGGCCACCGGAACGCCCCTCGTCCGGGTGAGCCGCGCGAGCACCTCACCGGTTCGCCGGCTCCAGTCCACGACCACCGCCTCCTCGGGCAGCCGCTCCCGCCGCGTCAGCAGCAGCCAGCGCACCCGGGGGCGGTGGTCGTGGCCGTCGGTCGGCTCGATGCCGTAGCCGGGCAGCAGCCGCACGGCGTAGTACGCGTCCGTGACCACCGGCTCGCCGCGGGCGATGTGCCGGGCCGCCCAGTCGTACGACGGCCAGCGCGGCGGCTGTACGAAGCCGACCGGGTCCACCGAGCGCGGTACGACCGCGCCGGCCTGCGCGGCCAGGAGACCCAGGCAGGCCCCGCCCGCGGTGGCCCAGCCGAGCGCCCGCCGCCACCCCGGCCAGGGTCGTGCCGCCGTCAGCTCCACGGCCAGGGCGCACTGGGGTGCCAGCAGCGCGAGCCCGAGCAGCTCCCCGAAGCCGTGCCGGCGCCCGCCGCCCGCCATCACCAGGCACTCCGCGGCGAACAGCAGAACCAGCGGATCACGCCAGGCCGCCTCCCGCGCCTCCCCGCCAGCCGGCCCTCGCCCCGGCCCGCGACCCGCGCCGCACCGCACCTGACCGAGCCCCTCCCCGCCACCCGGCCCAACCGCCTGCCCACGCCCCGCACCACGCACCTCCTGGCCGAGCCCCCCGTCACCAGCCGGCCCTCCCGCCGGCCACCGGCTCGCCCCGCACCGGCTCCGGTCGCCGCCTCGTCCCGGTCGTCGGGCGCGCAGCCACAGGGCCGGTACCCCCAGCAGCAGTGCCAGCCAGCACTGGGCGGTCAGGCCGTCGTACCGTTCGTACGGCTGGGGCAGCACGCGCGCGTGCGTACCCGACGCGACCACCGCGGCCGCCACCGCGCACAGCAGCCCCCACCGCACCCGCACCGGGCCCCGCCAGTCCCGCTGCCACCCCGCCGCGAACGCCGCCGCCCCGGCCGCCGCCCCCACCCCGAGCACCGGATCGACCAGCGCCACCGCCCCGTACAGGACGCCGAGAGCCGCGTAGCCGGTCGGGCTGCGCAGGCCGTCCGGGCCGACATAGCGCACCCGGCGCAGATCGCGGGCCCGGCCGCCGGTCAGGGCCCAGGCCCAGAACGTGAGGCCGAGGGCGAACGCGGACGGGTAACCGAGGCTGCCGGTCAGCGGCAGCAGCGCCAGGGTGCCGCCGCCCCGGGCCGGTTCCGTGCCCCACAGCACGGCCGTGAAGGCCAGGGCCAGCACCGGTGCGAAGGGGCGCGGGGTCAGGACCCGGACCAGTCGTCCGAGGCCGCTCAGCAGGACCAGCAGGTTCAGCGGGCCGCACAGCCGCAGCAGCTGCCACCCGGTCAGACCGGTCAGCCTGGCCACCGCGCCCTGCGCCAGCACGTACGGGGAGACGGCGGCGTCCGCCAGGCCCGAGTGCAGCCCCTCCACCGCCGCCGCGTGCTGACCCGCGTCGCAGCACGGCGGCACCCGCCAGGACGCCAGCGTCATCAGCAGCCAGAACAGCAGGCCGAAGACCTGGTACGGGGTGAGTCGGCGGACCCGGCCGCGGCGCAGGGCGGTGCAGCCGTGCGCGGCGCGCCGGACCAGCGCGCCGGTGCTCACCGGCGGGGACGGACAGGACGGACCATTTGCCGAGTGTTCCCGCTCGCCCCGCCCGCCGTGCCGCCCGTCACCTCATCGAGTGAGCCACCGACAGTGTTCGCGACGCTCACCTCATCGAGTGAGCCACCGACAGTGTTCGCGACGCTCACCTCACCGGGTGACGCCGAGCGTCCTCGGCACCCCCTGTGCGGGCACCGCCGTCATCCGGTGCGCCAGTGGCTCCAGCAGCAGCGGCACCCCCACCACCGGCAGCAGCCAGGCCAGCACGATCAGCCGGTCGCCCCAGACGTTGATGTCCGGATGCGCGGCCTGGGTGAGGATCCCGGTGCCCGCCGCCGCCAGCAGGAAGACTCCGAACGCGGGCCGCCGCCGCGCCCCCCACACCCCGGCCGCCAGCGCCGCCGCGAACAACGGCGCCATCGCCTGCCGGCGCAGCCACTCCACCCAGAAGTTCCCCTCCAGGTGCAGGAACTCCCCCCAGGGGTGGACCCGGTCCGGGTGGGCGTAGTGGTTGGTCAGCAGGTCCTGCATGCTCTCCGCCTCGGAGGGATAGTGCAGCAGCCGGGCGAGGAGCAGCGTGCCGGCGACCGCCAGGCACCCGGCGGCCGCGACCGCCACCACCCCGCGCCCCGGCGCCCGGCCGTGCCGTCGGCGCCGCAGCGCGACCGCGGCGCCCGCCCCGGCCAGGCACACCCCGAGGAACAGCGCCTGCGAGTGCTTCACGGCGAACAGCGCGAGCAGCGGGCCCGCCACCAGCGCCGTGCCGGCCCGTGCCCGCCCGGTCAGGGCCAGCGCACAGCCCCACACCGCCGTCAGGGTCAGCGCCAGCATCAGGCCCTCGGTCATCGGCCGCATCGCGGTCGTACCGACCGGCAGGACGTAGTACAGGGCCTGACCGGTCAGCGCGAGCGGCACCGGGACCGACAGCGTCCGCAGCACCAGGAAGACCAGCACCCCGCCCGCGACCGTGACCAGCACACTGGCCAGCCACACCCCCCAGGTCACCCCGAACACCGTGACGAACGGCAGCAGGAACACCGGATAGCCGGGCCGCACCTCGAAGATCGCCCGCAGCCGGGGGCCCACGAACGGCACGACGTGCCCGTCCGTCTGATCACCGCCCGCCCGCAACCTCCGCTCCACCCGCGTGAGTTCGTCGGACCGGCAGGCGGCGTACACCTTCCCCGCCGGACTCGGCGCATGGAAGCGCAGCACGTCCACGCGCCGTGCGCGCTCCGCCCCCGACGCACGTCCGGCGCACACCCAGTCGACCGTCTCCACCGCCGCCTGCCGCTGGTCCGCGCCGCCGAGGGTCAGCGCGTACGACACGTAGTTCTTGGAGTCGGGGGTGTCCCGGCCGGTGACGTCGGCGAGTTGCAGCACCGCGAACACGACCGCCAGCACCAGCACCCAGGTACGCGGTCTCATGTCGCCGCCAGCAGATCGTGGCCCGCCGCCGGCTCCGGCACCCGGGCACCGGCCGGTGGCATCGACTCACCCAGCAGCAGCGTTCGCACCACCCGTTCGGCGGCCCGTCCGTCGTCGAACTCGCAGAACCGCGACCGGAAGTCGGCCCGCAGCCGTGCCGACTCCTCGTCCCGCCAACCGCCCGAGGCGAACAGCCAGGCCAGCTCCCGGTAGGAGTGCGAGACGTGGCCGGGTGCCTCGGCGGTGATGTCGAGGTAGGCGCCCCGGCTCGCGGTGAACGTGGCCCAGTCGTCGGCGTGCACGACGATCGGCCGGTCCAGGTTGGCGTAGTCGAACATGAGGGAGGAGTAGTCGGTGACGAGCACGTCCGAGGCGAGCATGACCTCCTCGGCGTGCGGTTCGCAGGTCGCGTCGACCACGATCCCGCGCCGGTGCAACTCGGCCAGGCCGAGACCGCGGGCCGGGCCGGTGGCCAGGGCCGGATGCAGCCGGACCACCAGGGTGTGACCGGGACCGAGGTCCGCCGCGAACCCGGTCAGGTCGATCCGGTCGACGTGACCGCCCCTGACGTAGTCGCGGCGGGTCGGGGCGTAGAGCACCACGGTGTGGTCGGCCGGGATGCCGTACCGCTCCCGGAAGCCGCCACCCGCCACGCCCCCACCCCCGCCCCCGGCTTCCCGGCGGCCGGCGTTCACCAGTACGTCGTTGCGCGGGCTGCCGGTGCGGGCCGAGGCGAAGTGGCAGGGGTAGGCCCGCTCCCAGACCAGCTCCGAGTGGCGGTTGGCGACCAGGCTGTGGTCCCAGCGGTCGGCCCGGCGCAGCATCTGCGGCACGTCGAAACCGAGCCGGGCGCCGGGCTTGCCCAGCAGGTCGGCGCCCAGGTACTTGAGCGGGGTGCCCCGATGGGTGTGGACGTGCACACTGCCGGGCCGTTTCACCAGCGTGCCGGGCCAGTTGACGTCGTTGACGAAGAACTTCGCGCGGGCGGTCAGCCGCAGGTACTCCGGGGAGTCGAGCAGCACGTGCTCCACTCCTGCGGGCAGCCCGGCCGCCACCTCCTCGTCCTTCACCACCCACACCCCACGCAGTCCCGGCGCGATCTCCCGGGCCGCGCGGTACACGGCCGCCGGGTCGCCCAGCATGCCCCGGTGCGAGAAGGCCGAGTACAGGACCAGGTTCTCGTCCAGCGGCCGCAGGGCGCGCAGCCCGGTGAGCGCGCGCCGCACCCGGACGCCCGCCGCCCGCCGGACCCGCAGCGCCTGCCGTCCGCCCTCCCGGCCGGCCCGCTCCGCCTGCTGTCGCAGCCGGTACGCGGGGTACGAGCCGCCCAGGACACCCAGGTCGGCCCCCTCTGGCCGGAACGCCCGGTACAACTCCGCCGTGCGGCGGAAGAACTCGCCCCGGGCGGCGGGCGGCAGCCGGTCCGGCTTGGCCAGGATGTCCAGGCAGTGCTCGCCCATCTTCCGGTGCAGCAAGGGCCGCCAGCCGGCCAGTTCGGGACGGGAGTCGAGGAAGGCGAAGACCCGTCTGTACTGGTCGTGGACGTCGAAGTGCTTGCGGCTCGTGGTGGAGAGGATGTTCCCCTGGCGGCGCTGGCGGTAGTTCAGGCAGATCCGGTCGAGGGTGGCGATCCGGTCCGCGCTGAGCATGACCGGGAAGGTCCACGGGGTGTCCTCGTAGTAGCCCGGCGGGAACTGGAAGCCGTTCTCCTCGACGAAGTCCCGCCGGTAGACCTTGTTCCAGACGACCATCAACAGGTCGAGGATCGCCGGGTGTTCGGCGGCCGTGAAGGTGTCCGACCGGGCGCCGAGGAGCTCGGCGAGGGCGTTGCGCCGGGTGCCGCCCCACCAGTACGTGCGGGCGTAGTCGAAGACCAGCACGTCCGGGTCGCCGGTCTCCGCGAGCCGGTCGGCGATCGCCCGCAGCGCGCCCGGGGTGAGGGTGTCGTCGCTGTCCAGGAAGAAGAGGAAGTCACCGGTGGCGTAGGGCAGTCCGGCGTTGCGGGCCCGCCCCAGGCCGACGTTCTCCGGCAGGTGCAGCACCCGCACGCGCGGATCGCGGGCCGCGTACTCGTCGAGGATGGCGCCGCAGCCGTCCGGGGAGCGGTCGTCCACGGCGATCACCTCGATGTCGTGGAAGGACTGTTCCAGGACCGAGTCCAGGCACTCGCGGAGGAAGCCCTGCACCTGGTAACAGGGGACGATCAGACTGAATCGGGGCACGGTCAGCTCCTGACGAGGTTCGCGGACGGTGCGGGCAGCCGTTCCGCCAGCGGGATCACCGCCGGGATCGACTCCGGCGGCTGGCCGAGCAGCACCCGCCGTACCACCCGTTCGGCGGCCAGGCCGTCGTCGAACTGGCAGAACCGCTCCCGGAACGCGGAGCGCAGTTCCTTGGACTCCGGGCCCCGCCAGGAGCCGTCGCGGAAGATCCGGGCCAGTTCCTCCGGGGTCCGGGCGACCGGCCCGGGCGGCTCCGCCATCAGGTCGAAGTAGACGCCCCGGGTCCCCCGGTAGACCTCCCAGTCGTCGGCGTAGACCACGATCGGCCGGTCCAGGTTGGCGTAGTCGAACATGATGGACGAGTAGTCGGTGACCAGCGCGTCCGCGGCCAGGCACACGTCCTCGGCGGAGCGGTGCCCGGTGACGTCGATGACCCGGCCGGTGCCCCCGCGCAGGCGTCCCCGGTCGTAGAAGTAGTGGGCGCGCAGCAGGACCACCACGTCCTCGCCGGCCGCGTCGCAGAACGCCTCCAGGTCGAGGCCGGGCTCGAACCCGGTGTGGTGGTCGCGGTGGGTCGGCGCGTACAGCACGGCCGTGCTGCCGTCCGGGACGCCGAGCCGGCGCCGGATCCGGATCACGTCGTGGGCGGACGCCGTGTAGTAGACGTCGTTGCGCGGGTAGCCGTACTCCAGCGCCTGGTACGAGCCCGGGAAGGCACGCTCCCACGTCTGCGTGGAGTGCCGGTTGGCGGAGAGGTTGAAGTCCCAGCGGTCGACGCGGCCGAGCAGTCTGGTGAAGCTGCCGCTGCGTGCGGCGACCACCGGGTACGTCGACTGGTCGACGCCCATCGTCTTCAGCGGGGTGCCGTGCTGCGTCTGGAGGTGGACGCTGCCGGGCCGTTTGACGACCCCCTCGGCGAAGTTGGCGTTGTTGACGAGGTACTTGGCGCGGGCCAGCACCTGCCAGTAGCGGCGGCTGCCGATCACCGCGTGGTCGACGTCCTTCGGCAGGGTGTGCTCCTGGCCGGCCTCCACCAGGAACACCGAGTGGATCCGCGGGGCGAGCGCGCGGGCCACGGCGTGGATCGCGGCCGGGTTGCAGACGTAACCGCGCCCCCAGTACGCGCAGTACACGGCGAGGTTCGGATCCAGCGGCCGGCGCAGTTCGAGGGCGTAGCGCAGCCGGGTGAGCGGCATGCGCGGCCGGGGCAGCCGCCCGGCGGCCCGGACCGCCACCCGGTTGACCCCGCGCAGCGCCCGGAACGCCGTGTAGGCCCCCGCCGCGAGCAGCCGGTGCTGCACCCCCACGCTGCCGCCCGGCATCCGGAACCCGGCGGGCCGGTGGGCGCGGTGCAGCCGCCCGGCCCGGCGGAAGAAGGCCCGGTGCCCGGACGGCATCCGCTCCGGCCGCGCGGCCGTCCTCAGCACCAGCCCGAAGACCTGCTCGAACAGCACCCGCGCCCGGTCGTCCGGCAGCCCCGCGGCCTGCTGGAGGACCAGTTCCACCTGGTCCAGGAGGTCCCGCTGGTGCGGTCCCGGCAGATTCAGCCGACTGCCCTGACGGCGCAGCCGGTGCCGTACGATCACCGCCCGCAGCGCCGCGACCCGGCCGGCGGCGACGGTGGTCAGGCCGCCCCAGCCGACGTCCGTGAAGTGACCGGCGGGGAACGCCAGTCGCCGGTCCGCGACGAACGCACGGCGGTAGGCCGCGCTCCAGGCCGGCAGCGCCACCCCGGTCAGCCCCGGCGCCTGCTCCGGCGTGCACGGGCCCGGCGGGGCGGACGCCAGCAGCGGTGCCGCCGGGTTGGTCGGCTCACCCTCCCACCACGGCGTCCGCTCGTGCTCGAAGTACAGGACGTCGACGTCGCCGGTGGCGTTGAGCCGTGCGTCGAGCAGCGCCAGCGCACCCGGCACCAGCACGTCGTCGCCGTCCAGGAACAGCAGGTAGGTGCCGCTCGCCGCCCGCACGCCCGTGTTGCGGGCCCCGCTCAGCCCGGCGGACGGTGGGGAGTGCACCGGGACCACCCGGGAGTCCCGCTCGGCGTAACCGGCGGTGACCGAGGCGGCCGGGGCGTCGGGACCGTCGCAGACCGGGATCAGCTCCAGGTCACCGAAGGACTGGGCGAGGACCGAGTCCAGCGCCTGGGACAGCCGGCCGGCGACCCCGTGGGACGGGACGATGATGCTGAAGCGGGGCATGCTGCTCTTTCTCAGGTGTGCAGACGACCCGGTCGCCCCGCCGGCCGCCAGGTGGACGGCCGGGACGGAGTGGGCCGCGAGGTGTTCGGGGGCATGAGAGAACTCCCTGCGAGGCAAACGGCGTTCAGCGGCTCTCGGTGACGGGCAGATGGCCGGAAGGTTGCGGAACGGTGGCCAGCGGGGACTGGACGAACCCCGCGGCGGCCGACGGCACCGGGTGCCGCTCGCCCGGCGGGACGACCTCCGGCAGCCCCGCCGGCTCGCCGAGCACCACGTGCCGTACCACCCGTTCGGCGGCGCGTCCGTCGTCGTACCGGCAGAACCGCTCCCTGAAGGCGGCGCGCAGCTGGGCGGAGCGGGAGCCGCACCAGTGCCCGGTGGCGAAGATGTCGATCAGCTCGTCCTCGGTGCGGGCGACCGCGCCGGGCGGGCTGGCGCGCAGGTCGAAGTAGGTGCCGCGGGCCGCGTGGTAGGCGTCCCAGTCGGCGGTGTGCACGACGATCGGGCGGTCCAGGTTGGCGTAGTCGAACATGATCGAGGAGTAGTCCGTGATCAGCGCGTCCGAGGCCAGGCAGAGGGACTCCACGCTCGGGTGGTCGCTGACGTCGATCACCCGGGAACCCGTCGCCAGGGGGCCGCCGTGCCAGTAGTGGGCGCGGGCCAGGACCACGAACCGCGGGCCGAGGCGGCGCACGATCCGGTCCAGGTCCAGGACGGGGCGCTGGGTGCGCCGGTAGTCGCGGTGGGTGGGCGCGTACAGGAGGGCGACCGTGCCCTCGGGGACGCCGAGGGACTCGCGGATGCGGGTGACGTCGGCCGAGGTGGCCTGCTGGAAGACGTCGTTGCGCGGATAGCCGTACTCGAGGGTGGTGTAGCCGCCCGGGTAGACGCGTTCCCAGGTCAGGGTGGTGTGGCGGTTCGCGGACAGCACGTAGTCCCACTTGTCGACGCCGCGCAGGAGTTCCTCGAAGTCCATGCCGGCGCCGGCCGCCGGGTGTTCCTGGAGATCCAGGCCCATGTGCTTGAGCGGGGTGCCGTGCTGGGTCTGGACGAACACCTGGCCGGGGCGCTTGCGCAGCCGCCGGTCGAAGTTGACGTTGTTGACCAGGTACTTGGAGCGGGCCAGCGCCGTCCAGTAGCCGAGGCTGCCCGGGCGCAGCCGGCGCGGGCCCGGCGGGATCGTGTGCTGGTGCTCGGGGCGGGCGATCCAGGCGGTCCGGATGTGCGGGGCGTGGGTGCGGAACGCCTTCTCCAGCGCGCCCGGGTTGCAGCCGTGGCCGCGGTTCCAGTAGGCGGCGAACACGGCCCGGTCGGCGCGCAGCGGAAGCCGCAGCTGGACGCGGTAGTGCAGCTGGAGCAGGGCCGAGCGCACCCCGCGGGCGGACTTGACGCCTGCTTTCAGTGCCCGGCGGCGGGCCCACAGCGCCAGCTGGAAGGCGCGGTAGGTGCGGTGCATGCCGTGGTGGACGAGGGCGTGCCGGAGCCGGGTGCGCCAGGGGACCGGGCCGCCCCTGGTCCGGTAACGGCGGCAGTGGGCGCGGGCCTTGCGCAGGAACTCGGCGCGGGTGCCGCGGGGCAGCCGCTCCTTCTTGGTGAACACCGTCGAGAAGTGGTCGATCATCCGGCGGAACAGCACCGGCCGCCAGTGCGCCAGTTCGGGCCGCTCGCCGAGGAACGCGAAGACCCGGTCGTACTGGTCGAAGATGTCGAAGTGCCTGCGGCTGGTGGTGCCGAGGATGCTGCCCTGCCGTCGCTGCCGGTAGTGCACGCACACCCGGTCCAGGGTCGCCAGCGACCCGGCGGCCATCAGGACCGGGTAGGTCCAGGGGGTGTCCTCGTAGTACCCCGGCGGGAAGGCGAAGCCGTGCTCCTCGACGAACTCCCGCCGGTACGCCTTGTTCCAGGCCACCATCAGCACCCGGAGCAGCCCCGGCCGGTCTTCGAGCCGGAAGGGCGCCGGGCCCTCTTCGGCCAGCTGCGCGGCGAGCTTGTTGCGCTCCGCCCGGCCCGTCCAGAAGGTCCGCGCGTAGTCGTACACCAGGACGTCCGGCTCGCCCGTCTCCTTGACCCGGTCGGCGACCGCCCGCAGCGCGTCCGGGGTGAGGGTGTCGTCGCCGTCCAGGAAGACCAGGTAGTCGCCGCGCGCCTGCGCCATCCCCGCGTTGCGGGCGCCGCCCAGACCCTGGTTCTCCGCCAGGTGCACCGCCCGCACCCGCGCGTCCCGGGCCGCGTACTCGTCGATGATCGTGCCGCAGGCGTCCGGGGAGCGGTCGTCGACGGCGATCAGTTCCAGATCGGGGTACGACTGCGAGAGCACCGAGTCCAGACACTCGGGCAGATACGCCTGGACCTTGTACGCGGGGACAATGACACTGAACCTGGGCAAGGGGCATCCATGGGTCGGTCGGCGCGGGCGTTCTGCCCGGGAACGGCCGATGGAGTGATGTGGTTACGGTTCCCTACGTCATGTGGGTGACGTACGGCGAGCGGAAGGGAGGGCGGGCCGGTCACCGGCCCGCCCTCCCTTCCGTCGGCACGGATGCCTCCGGCGCGGCTATTTGACCGCGCCCGCCATCACCCCGGTCACGAACTGCCGCTGGAACGCGAAGAAGACGGCCAGCGGGATGACCATCGAGATGAACGCGCCGGGTGCCAGCACGTCGACGTTGTTGCCGAACTGGCGTACCTGGGTCTGGAGCGCGACCGTGATCGGCTGGGTGCCCGACTTGGTGAACACCAGCGCGACCAGCATGTCGTTCCACACCCACAGGAACTGGAAGATGCCGAGGCTGGCGATGGCCGGCCCGCCGAGCGGCATCACCACCCGGGTGAACAGGCGCAGTTCACCGGCGCCGTCCAGGCGGGCCGCCTCCAGCAGTTCGCGCGGGATCTCCGCGAAGAAGTTGCGCAGCAGGAACACCGCGAACGGCAGACCGAAGCCGACGTGGAACAGGATCACGCCGAAGATCGTGCCGAACAGCCCGATCTTGCCGAAGAGTTCGGCGATCGGGATGAGCGCCACCTGGACCGGCACCACCAGCAGGCTGACCACGATCAGGAACCACCAGTCCCGGCCCGGGAACTCCATCCACGCGAACGCGTATCCGGCCAGCGCCCCGATGACCACGACCAGGATCGTCGCCGGGACGGTGATCAGGACCGTGTTCCAGAGGGAGTGGGTGATGTCGCCGTTCTCCAGGAGCTTTCGGTAGCTGTCGAACGTCAGCTGGGACGGCTTGCCGAACACGTGCCACCAGCCGTTCGCGCTCATGTCCTCCGGCGAGCGCAGCGACGACGCCAGCAGCCCGATCGTCGGCACCAGCCAGAACAGCGCGACGACGATCAGGAAGGCGCGCACCAGACCGCCGTTGATCTTCTCCAACAGCCAGCTCATCGCCGCTCCTCCCGCCTAAGCCGACGCACGTTACTGCGCCGTCCCGGGGGGCGACCCCCGGACCCCCAGCCGAAAAACAGGCGGTGCCAGCTCATCGCCGCTCCTCCCGCCTAAGCCGACGCACGTTACTGCGCCGTCCCGGGGGGCGACCCCCGGACCCCCAGCCGAAAAACAGGCGGTGCCAGCTCATCGCCGCTCCTCCCGCCTAAGCCGACGCACGTTGAACCACATCACCGGGATCACCAGGAGGAGCAGGAAGACCGCGATCGCGCTCGCGATGCCCGGCTGGCCCTCCGAGAAGCCCTTGCGGTACAGCTCCAGGGCGAGCACGTTCGCGTCGTCCTGCGAGGAGCCCGGCGCGATGATGTACACGAGGTCGAAGACCTTCAGCACGTTGATCATCAGGGTGACGGTGACGACCGCGAGGACCGGGGCCAGCAGCGGCACGGTGACCTTGCGGAACACCTGCCACTCGGTCGCCCCGTCCACCCGCGCCGCCTCCAGGAGCTCCCGGGGCACGCCCGCCAGCCCGGCGGCGATCAGCACCATCGCGAACCCCGCCCACATCCAGACGTACGACCCGATGATGGCCGGTGTCACCAGGGACGGGCCGAGCCAGTCGACGCCGTTGTAGGGCTGCTTGAAGTTGCTCGCGGGCAGCCGCAGTCGGGCCCCGTCGGCGCTGGCGGGCAGGGTGAAGGTGCCGTCGGCGGCGGCCTTCGTGGACGCCACCACCGTGCCGTTCTTCACCGCCTCGATCCGCATCCCGTCGTAGCCCAGCTCGGACGGGTCGGGAGCACCCAGCCTGCCGACGCCCTTGCCGCGGGTGAAGTCCTGCCAGGTGGTGCCGGTGATCTTCCCGGGGTCCGGCTTCGCCGCCACGGCGCTCTTCGCACCGCCCGGCATCTGGTCGGGCGCGACGCCGACCAGGGGAAGGGCGACGGTCTGGCCGGTGTGCACGGTGGCCGTGGTGAGGAAGCCACCCTGGTCCGGTTCCAGGGGCGACTCCCGGCCCAGGTGGGCGTTCGGGAACGCCGAGGACTGGGCGAAGGTGTCATGGATGCCGACCCAGACCGCGTTCGCCACGCCCTTGTCCGGGTCCTGGTCGTAGACCAGCCGGAAGATGATGCCGGCGGCCAGCATCGAGATCGCCATCGGCATGAAGACGACCAGCTTGAACGCCGTCCCCCAGCGCACCCGCTCGGTCAGCACCGCGAAGACGAGACCGAGGGCGGTGGAGACGGCCGGCGCGAACACCACCCAGATGATGTTGTTCTTCAGGGCGGTGCGGATGCCGTCGTCCGTGAAGATCGCCTTGTAGTTGTCGAAGCCGGCGAAACCGCTCCCGTCGGCGTTGTAGAAGCTGCGGATCAGCGAGTACCCGATCGGGTAGACCACGAGCGCGCCGAGCAGCACCAGGGCGGGGAGCAGGAAGAGAGCCGCCACGGTCCTGCGGGTGCCGGTCACGCTCTTGCGACGGCCGGGAGCGGCGGGGGTCCTCCCGACCCCCGCCGCGGCGGGCGATGCCATCCCCGGGTCAGCTTCCGCTGCCGTAGGCGGCCGCCGCGTCCTTCTCCAGCTTCGCCTGGGTGCCCGCGACGTCCTTCGGGTTCTGCAGGAAGTCCTGGAGGTCCTTCCACTCGCCCTTGCCCGGGGTGCCGCCGAACGCCTGCGGAGCCTGGTCGGACATGTCGAAGCGGAAGTCGTCACCGGAGGCGATCAGCGCCTGGGCGATCTTGCGCTGCACCTCGTTCGGGTACGACGAGTTCGCCACGCTCTTGTTCGGCGAGAGGTAGCCGCCGAGCTTCGCCTGGATCGTCGCCGCGTCCGGGGAGGCCAGGAACTTCGCCAGCGCCTGGGCGCCCTTGGAGTCCTTGAAGACGACGGCCGCGTCACCACCGGAGACCACCGGCGCGGTCGAGCCGACCGCCGGGAACGGGAACACCTTCGCGTCCGCGCCCACCTTCGCCTTGGTCTCACCGATGTTGACCTGCACGAAGTCGCCCTCGTAGACCATGCCCGCCTTCGGCTGGTCGCCGCCGGTGAAGGTCTGGGTGACCGACGCCGGGAACTCCGTCTGGAGCGCACCGGCCGCGCCGCCCGCCACGTACCCCTTCTTGCCCCAGATCTGGGCCAGCGTGGTCAGCGCCTGTTTCACGGACGGATCCGTCCACTTGATCTTGTGCTGGGCGAGCTGGTCGTACTTGTCCGGACCGGCCTGCGAGAGGTACACGTTCTCGAACCAGTCGGTCAGCGTCCAGCCGTCCGCGCCGCCCACCGAGAACGGGGTGACGCCCGAGTCGTAGACCGACTGAGCCGTCGTCAGCAGGTCCTGCCAGGTCTTCGGCTCCTTGGCGCCCGCGTTCTCGAAGACCTTGGTGTTGTACCAGATCAGCGACTTGTTGGCGGCCTTGTAGTAGACGCCGTACTGCTTGCCGCCGACCTTGCCGATGTCCTGCCAGCCCTGCGAGTAGTTCTTCTGCACCTCCGTGACCGTGTCGGCGCTCAGCGGCTTCGCCCAGCCCTTCTGCACGGCCTGCTTGATCGCGCCCGGCTGCGGCAGCAGCGCGATGTCCGGCGGCTGACCACCCGCGATCTTCGACCCGAGGAAGTTGATGATCGGGTCCTGGGCGGGCACGAAGGTCACCTTCGCGCCGGTGCGCTTCTCGAACTCGGCGAGCACCTGCTTGAAGTTCTTCTGCTCCTGCCCGGTCCACACGGCGGCGACCTCCAGGGTCGTGCCGTTGAGCTTCGGGAGGCTGAGGGTGCTCGTCGGAGTGGCGGAGGCGCTGTTGTCGTCGGAGGACTTCTTGTCGCTGCCGCCGCAGGCGGTGAGCGCGAGGGCCCCCGTCATCAGCGCGGCGAGTGTGGTGACGGCCCTGCCGGTCCGGATGGTGCTGCTGTTACTGCGCATCACTTCCCCGTTCGTCGTTCTTCATTGAACGTCAGAACTCTGTCCCGTGCGCTCCGGTGTACGCGGGGGCCGCGTGCCCGGCAAGGGTGCCTACAGGTCAGCGCGGGGGATCGTGATCACGTTGTGATCGGCGGCGCCGGAGAACCACCCCTGGAGAACCGCCCCTGGAGAACCGCCCCTAGAGAAGCGACGGCACCTGCGCCGCCGACACTTCCTTCGCCGCCCGCTCCACGGCGCTCGCCAGCAGCGCCAGGTCCGTCGGGCCGTTGCCCAGTTCCCGGACCGGGCGGCGGGCGGGCGGATCACCCATCCGGTGCCATTCCAGGGCGACCACCGTGGGGCGCTGGGTGGCCGTGCGAGGGATCCGGCCGGTGACCCGGCCCGCCTGGAACGCCGTGCTGCGGCCGTCCGGGGTGGTCAGGCGGCCGCGGCCCGGCGCCGGTTCGTCCGGGCCGGACGCGGGCGCGTCCAGGGCGACGCGCAAGGTGGCCTGCCGGGCGGGTTCCGTCTCCGCCGTACGACCTCCCGTGCCGGCCGCCGCGACCAGGTGGACGCCGAGCCGGTCGCCCTCCTTCGCCACCGCCTCCAGCGCCCGCATCACGGAACCCGCGGCCGGGCGGCCCGGCGAACCGAGCGCGGGGGAGACCAGGGCGTCCAGGTCGTCGACCACGACCACCAAGCGGGGCAGCGGGGGCGGTGCCTCGGCCTGCCTGCGGGCCGCCGCACCGGCCGACGGACGCAGCCGGAGCGTGGAGCTGGGCGGCGCTTCTATGTCGGCGGCTCCCGCGGCGGCGGGGCGGCCGCGCTGGGGGACGATCCGGCCCGAGATCTCCCGCTGCGCGTGCCAGTCCGCGAAGTCGGAGCGGCCCAGCAACTCGGCCCGCCGCTTCAGTTCGGCGCTCAGCGACTGCGCCAACTCCCGCATCCGCACCGGGTCGTTGGCGGTGAGGTGGGTGGTGACATGCGGTATGTCCGTGCACACCCGCAGGCCCTCGCCCTGCCCGGCACCCGTGCCGACGCCGTCCCGGCCGTCGATCAGCACGATCCCGAGCCGGTCGGGGCGCTCGGCCGCCGCCAGCGACGCGACCAGCGCCCGCAGCAGTTCCGTACGGCCGCTGCCGGGTGGGCCCTCGACCAGCAGATGCGGTCCCTCGGCGACCAGGTCGGCGACGAGCGGACCGCGCGGCCCCGCGCCGAGCACCGCCCGGGCCCGGCCGCCCAGCGCCTCGGTGTCGTCGGCCGCGTCCGCCCACCGGGCCATCAACGACGCCGGGGTGGCCCGCGCCAGCCCCAACTCGTCCAGGAGCCGCGCGGACTGGGGCAACGGGGCTGCCACGCGCGCGTGCCGGTCGGGGACGGGCCCGTCGGCGCGGAGCGGGGCCAGTGCCCGCGCGAACCGCTCCGCCCAGGCGGGCGAGACCGCGTCCACCGCGGCCAGGGTGCCGGGACCGACGGGGCCGGCGGAGACCCGCACCAGATGCAGCGCCGTGGCCACGTCCCCGCTGAGCAGGGCCACCGCCCCGCACTCGCGGAACGTCGGTGCCACCGCGCACGCCTGCTCGTAGGTCTCGGCGACCGGTGAGGCGGGGGAGGTGGGCGCCGTCTCCGCCAGACAGATCACGTGCACCCCGGCCCGCGGTCCGGCCACGGCCAGCCGGGCCACCGCGTCCCGCAGCGCCGTACCCCCCGGATCGCCGTCCACGACGACGACCGTGTACGGCCCCGGGAAGCCGCCGCTGCCGTCGTCGGGGTCACCGCCGTCGCGGGCCCAGGAAGGACGGTGGACGTCATCGGCGGGCGGCGCGTCCGCCGTGGGGGCCAGGGCCGGGCGGTCGGACGGGGTGGCCGGGCGCCGGGGGGCGGCGAGGTCCTCCACCCTGCGCAGCAGCTCCTCCACCCGGGCCGCCGCCTGCTCGCGGTCGTACGCCAGCAGCAGCCGGCAGTCCTGCCCGTGCCCGGGGCGGACGTGCGGGAGCCAGCCGAGCCAGGACCACTCGGCCGTCCGCTCCTCCAGGGGGCGGGCCCGGTCCGCGCTCACCAGCACGATCTCCAGCAGGTCGGGCGAGTGCAGGGCGGCGAGCTGGGCCAGCACCGAACGGGCGAGCCCGGCGAGACGGCCGCGCGGGCCCGCGAGGCCGAGGGCGCCTGACTCGCGCAGACCGGCGGTGACGGGTACGGCGGGCAGCAGTCCGGAGCCGTCGGGTGCCGGGCGGTCCGCCGTGCCGAGCCGGACGGTGAGCGCCTCCGGGTGACCGGGGCCGCGCTCCCAGAGGCGGGGGCCGGGGCCGAGCGCGGTCAGCAGCAGGGCGGCAGGGTCGGGCCAGGTCTCGGGCTGGGCGGCGACACCGGCCGACGGGGCGACGCCGTCCTCGGCCGCGGTCTCGCCGACGGCGGCGGACGGGGGCTCACCGCGCCCGCCGGCCAGCCGCCGCGCCCAGGCCCCGAGACCGCCGCGCCTGCGGGCACCGCCGGGCAGGGCCGGGGCGTCGGTACCGCGGAGGGGAGTGCCTTTGCGTCTCCCGGAGGGGGCGGCGGGGTCACCGGCTTCGCCGGTCGGGGGCGCCGGGTGCGGGAAGGGTCGGTGCGGCGTGGCCGGACCGGGGGGCGCCGGGTCGGATGCGGAGGAGGCGCGGCCGGGGCCGGTGGTCCGGCCGCCGGGGGTGGTGCGTGCGCCTCGGGTGTCGGGGTGCGTGTCGGTGGTCCGGCCGCCGGGGCCGGGGCTGGTGCGTGCGCTTCGGGCGTCGCGGCCGGGGGGCGTGCCGGTGCTCAGGGGGTCGGGACGCGTGCCGTAGTCCCGGCCGCCGGGGCCGAGGATTCCGGCGCGACCGGCGTGCGTGTCGCCGGAGCCGTACGGTCCCTCGGCTCCGTCGCACGGTCCCTCGGCTCCGGAGCCGGAGCCGGAGCCGTGCGTCCCGTCGCCGGACGAGCCGTCGAAGCCGTGGGCCCCCGTGGCACCACCGCGCGGACCGGGCAGCCCCCCGCGCCCGCCCCCCGGCGTCGAGGGCGGCTCGTGATGTCCGCGTCCGGTCCGGGCCGCGCCACCTCCCCGCTCGCCCTGGGGCACACCGCGTCCCCACTCGTCCTGCGGCGCGCCCCCTCGCCGGCCGGCCCCCGGGAGTCCCTCCCGGCTCTCTATCCGCGGCGCGTCCCCCTGCGCCGGGACGACCGGTGCGTCCGCCGGGCCGTACTCGTGGCCCCCCGGCGGCCCGCCCGGGGCTCCCCAGCCCGCCGGGCCGTACGCGTGCTGGGTGCGGCCCGCCGGACCCGACATGGTCTCGACGGCGGGGGCGTCCACGGGGTCCCCGCCGGCCTCCCCGCCCTCCCCGTCGAGCAGCACCCGTACGCAGCCCTCGCCGTCCGGGGCCGTACCCACTCGGGCCCCCGGCCCCCCGGACGGCGTAAGCCGCAGGGCGGATTCCCCGATGCGCAGGAGCGCTCCCGGGGTGAGGCGGACCGGGCGGTCGGTGACGCGGCTGCCGTCCAGGGCCGTGCCGTTGGTGGAGTGCAGGTCGGCGACCGAGACCCGGCCGTCGGCGCCGACCGTCACCGCGCAGTGCAGCCGGGAGACGTCCGGGTCGTCGAGCGGGACGTCGGCGTCGGCGGAGCGGCCGATGGTGATCTGGCCGCCGTGCAGCAGATGGACCCCACCCGCGTCGGGGCCGGCGATCACATGCAGCTGGGTGGGGGCGTCGTCCAGTTCGGGGTGCGGCTCGGGAGCGGCGGGGGCGCCCAGGGACAGCACCGCGCCGTCGACCAGCGGGGGCTCGCCCAGGATGCGGCGGCGGGCGTCCAGCCGCTCCACCCCCGCGTACAGCACGACCGGGGCACCGCTCGCCTCACGGCCGCCCAGACTGCCGTCGCCGGTGACCGCCGAGGCCAGCGCGGACGCCACCGCGGCCAGATCCGTGCCCGTCGGCGCCGTCACCAGCACGTCGCGGCTCACGGCCCGGCCCCGCTGCGCGGCAGGGCCCAGCGGGTCTACGACGGTCAGCCGGATCTGCATCGCCGTCAGCGGTCCCTTCTGCGCGGGCGCGGAATTCCCCCCACCGCCACGAGCACGTCGGCCAGTTCTGCTGTCGCACGCATCCTCGCACCTGCCACTGACAACGCGCCCACGCCCCGATGGTAAGTGATCTTGATTGGTCGGCTCTGCCCCCAAAAGTGCCTGACCAGTACCGCGTGCGCGATCACTTGAGATCGGTCACGTCCGGGCCCGGCAACCGACGGACCGAAGCACGCGTCTTTCCATCGAACGCGCGCGGGAACGCCTACGTATGGGGATACGTCCGGAACGCATGTCGGCTGCCGACCGGACAGGCGCAGGCACAGCCGGACGACAGCCCGGCCCCGGGCACCACAGCACTACAGTGGGTCGGACACACAAGGCCCGGACACACCAGCAAGCAGCAGGGAGCGCATGACGTGCGGCCGGTAGGCAGCAAGTACCTCCTGGAGGAGCCGCTCGGACGCGGCGCCACCGGCACCGTCTGGCGTGCCCGCCAGCGGGAGACCGCGGGCGCCGAGGCGGCCGTGCCCGGCCAGCCCGGTGAGACCGTCGCGATCAAGGTGCTCAAGGAAGAGCTCGCGAGCGACCCCGACATCGTGATGCGCTTCCTCCGGGAGCGCTCCGTCCTGCTCCGCCTCACCCACCCGAACATCGTCCGGGTCCGCGACCTGGTCGTCGAGGGCGATCTGCTCGCCCTGGTCATGGACCTCGTCGAAGGCCCCGACCTGCACCGCTACCTGCGCGAGAACGGCCCCTTCACGCCCGTCGCCGCGGCCCTGCTCACCGCCCAGGTCGCCGACGCGCTCGCCGCCAGCCACGCCGACGGCGTCGTGCACCGCGACCTGAAACCGGCCAACGTGCTGCTCGCGCAGTACAACGGCCAGATGCACCCGATGCTGACCGACTTCGGCATCGCCCGCCTCGCCGACTCCCCGGGCCTCACCCGCACCCACGAGTTCGTCGGCACGCCCGCGTACGTGGCCCCGGAGTCCGCCGAGGGCCGCCCGCAGACCTCCGCCGTCGACATCTACGGCGCGGGCATCCTGCTGTACGAGCTGGTCACCGGCCGTCCGCCGTTCTCCGGCGGCAGTGCCCTGGAGGTCCTCCACCAGCACCTCAGCGCCGAGCCGCGGCGCCCCTCGACCGTCCCCGACCCGCTGTGGACGGTCATAGAGCGCTGCCTGCGCAAGAACCCCGACGACCGGCCCAGCGCCGAGAACCTCGCCCGCGGCCTGCGCGTCGTCGCCGAGGGCATCGGCGTGCACGCGAACTCCGCGCAGATCGCCGCGGCCGAGGGCGTCGGCGTACTGCTGGCCCCCGACCCGGCGCCGGCGGCCGTACCGGGCTCCGCCGATCCCACGCAGGTGCTGCCGAACACCGGCGCGTACGACCCGAACGCCGCGACCAGCGTCCTGCCGCACACCGGCGGTCCGGCCGGCGCGGCGGACCCGACCGCGGTGCTGCCGAACACCGGAGCCGCCGACCCCACCGCCGTCATGCCGCCGATGCCACAGGGGGCGCCGGGCGGCCCGCAGCAGCCGGAACAGCCGCACCCCTGGCAGACCCAGCTCCGCGCGGCCCGCGACCGCAACGAGCAGACCCAGGTCCAGTACCTCGACCCGGGCGAGGACCCGCTCCGCCGCCGCCCCCAGCGCCAGGTCGCCCGGCCGCAACAGCAGCAGCCGCGCCCGGCCCCGCAGCAGCAGCCGGTCCGCCGCCCGCAGCCGCGCGGCCGGCAGGGCGGCCAGGACGGGTACGGGCAGCAGCCGGCCGGGTACGGACACCAGCCGCAGCAGTACGCCCCGCCACCGCAGCAGCCGCAGCAGCGCTACGCGCCCCCGGCCGAGCCGCAGCGGGCCCCGCGTGAACCCCGCGAACCCCGCCGGCGCAGCGCCAACCCGATGCGGATCCCCGGCCTCGGCTGCCTCAAGGGCTGCCTGTTCATGGTCGTCATCCTGTTCGTCGCGGGGTGGCTGATCTGGGACCTGACCCCGGTGCACACCTGGGTCGGGCAGGGCCGCGGCTACTGGCACCAGCTGAGCGACTGGGCCGGCACGGTCAGCAGCTGGGTCAAGGATCTGGGCAGCGGCTCCGGCCACTGATCGCGAGTTTGGGGACTTGTCGACATCTGGCGGGTGATTTCCGCCTCCATGGTGAAGGTTGGCTCTTCGGACGCGTACTTTTATCGGCAACACGCGTCGGTAGGAGCAGTCTTGGCACGGAAGATCGGCAGCCGGTACACCGCCCACCAGATCCTGGGGCGGGGCAGCGCCGGCACGGTGTGGCTGGGCGAGGGTCCCGACGGGCCCGTCGCCATCAAGCTGCTGCGCGAGGACCTCGCGTCCGACGAGGAGCTGGTGGGCCGCTTCGTGCAGGAGCGCACGGCCCTGCTGGGCCTGGAGCACCCCCACGTCGTCTCCGTCCGCGACCTCGTCGTCGACGGCAACGACCTCGCCCTCGTCATGGACCTGGTCCGGGGCACCGATCTGCGCACCCGGCTGGAACGGGAGCGGCGCCTCGCCCCCGAGGCCGCCGTCGCCGTCGTCGCGGACGTCGCCGACGGGCTGGCGGCCGCCCACGCGGCGGGCGTCGTCCACCGCGACGTCAAGCCGGAGAACGTCCTCCTCGACATGCAGGGCCCGCTGGGCCCCGGCGGCTCCCACCCGGCCCTTCTGACCGACTTCGGCGTGGCGAAGCTGATCGACTCCCCGAAGCGGACCCGCGCGACGAAGATCATCGGCACCCCCGACTACCTGGCCCCGGAGATCGTGGAGGGCCTGCCGCCCCGCGCCTCCGTGGACATCTACGCCCTCGCGACGGTCCTGTACGAGCTCCTCGCGGGCTTCACCCCCTTCGGCGGCGGCCACCCCGGCGCGGTCCTGCGCCGCCATGTCACGGAGACGGTCGTCCCGCTCCCCGGCATCCCCGAGGAGCTGTGGCAGCTGCTCGTGCAGTGCCTGGCCAAGGCGCCGGCCTCCCGGCTGCGCGCCTCCGAGCTGGCCGCGCGGCTCCGGGAGCAGCTGCCGATGCTGGCCGGGATGCCGCCGCTGGACGTCGACGAGCCGGACACGGAGTCGCCGGAGGAGACGGCCGAGGAGCCGGCCGCCCCGGCCGCGGCGGAGGAGCGGGTACGACGCCGGGGCGCCGTCTCCCTGGTGCCGGGCGCGAAACCGGACTCCAACCGCGACACCCACACGTCCATGCGGGTGCCGGGACCCGACGAGCTGGCGGGCGGCGCCCTGGGCACCGCACGGGTGCCGCGGGCGGCGGGGGCCCCGCGCCCCGGCTCCGCACGGCACCGCGCGGCGGCGCGCCGCCGCCGGCTGACACTGGCCGTGGCCGGCGTGCTGGTGGCCGCCGCGGTGGGTGTGGGCGCGTGGCTGGCGTCCTCGGACGACGACTCCGCACCCCCCCAGAACACCCACACGACATCGCCCCCGTGACGAACACGCCCCCGCAAGACCGAACGCAAGCCGCCCCCCTGCCCCGCCACTGACGCAAGCGGGGCCCTGGGGACGGCCGGCTCCGCAAGCCGCCCCAGCAGGGCCGAGCGCAGGATCGGCGGCACCGAGCGCGGCTCCCGCCCCTCGCCTCCGCCGTCCCGCCCCCGCCCCCTGCCCCGCCCCCGAAGCAAGCAGGGCCCTGGGGACGGCCGGCTCCGCAAGCCGCCCCAGCAGGGCCGAGCGTCGGCCACGGCCGCCGAGCGCGGCTCCCGCCCCTTGCCTCCGCCGTCCCGCCCCCGCCCCCTGCCTCCGCTTCCGCCTCGCTTCCGTCTCCGCTCCGGCAGGCCCCGGCGGGACGTCGGGGCCCGCACCCGTCGGGCGTCGTCGGTTGGCGGAGCCGTTACGCTGGAGGCGTGGCAGTCGTCGATGTATCCGAAGAGCTCAAGTCCCTCTCCTCGACCATGGAGTCGATCGAGGCCGTTCTGGACCTCGACAAGCTGAGGGCAGACGTCGCCGTGCTCGAGGAGCAGGCGGCCGCGCCGTCCCTGTGGGACAACCCGGACGAGGCGCAGAAGATCACCAGCAAGCTCTCCCACCTCCAGGCCGAGGTCAGGAAGGCGGAGGCGCTGCGCGGGCGGATCGACGATCTCGCCGTGCTCTTCGAGATGGCCGAGGAGGAGGACGACCCGGACACCCGCGCCGAGGCCGAGTCCGAGCTCGCCGCCGTCCGCAAGGCGCTGGACGAGATGGAGGTCCGGACGCTGCTCAGCGGTGAGTACGACTCCCGCGAAGCGCTCGTGAACATCCGCGCGGAGGCCGGCGGCGTCGACGCCGCCGACTTCGCCGAGAAGCTCCAGCGGATGTACCTGCGCTGGGCCGAGCAGCACGGATACAAGACCGAGGTCTACGAGACGTCGTACGCGGAAGAGGCCGGCATCAAGTCGACCACCTTCGCCGTCCAGGTGCCGTACGCCTACGGCACCCTCTCCGTGGAGCAGGGCACCCACCGCCTCGTGCGCATCTCGCCGTACGACAACCAGGGCCGCCGCCAGACCTCCTTCGCCGGCGTCGAGATCCTCCCCGTGGTCGAGCAGACCGACCACATCGAGATCGACGAGTCCGAGCTGCGCGTGGACGTGTACCGCTCCTCGGGCCCCGGCGGCCAGGGCGTCAACACCACCGACTCCGCGGTGCGCCTGACCCACATCCCCACCGGCATCGTCGTCTCCTGCCAGAACGAGCGGTCGCAGATCCAGAACAAGGCGACCGCCATGAACGTCCTCCAGGCCAAGCTCCTGGAGCGGCGCCGGCAGGAGGAGCAGGCCAAGATGGACGCCCTCAAGGGCGACGGCGGCAACTCCTGGGGCAACCAGATGCGGTCCTACGTGCTGCACCCGTACCAGATGGTCAAGGACCTGCGCACCGAGTACGAGGTGGGCAACCCCGAGGCCGTCTTCAACGGCGAGATCGACGGCTTCCTGGAGGCCGGAATTCGCTGGCGCAAGCAGCAGGAGAAGTAACTTTGTCGACTTGCCCATGACGGGCCGTACGACCTTGAACTGCCGCCCGTGTGGCGGCAGTTCTCGTTTGTCCCGGGAATGTCTGGGTTTTACGTCACACTCACACGCTTCAACTCCCGGCATTCCGCGCGCAACTGGTACATCGCGCGCGCAACGGCCTTGACGTTGCTTTGAAAAATGGGAAGGGTGAAGCGTGGCATGCGTATCTCTGGGGCGCATGTGAACCGGGGGACTTGGCAACGCCTTTACCACCCCCGTCGATCACGGCCGGCCCCATGCGCCCGCTCATTGACTATCAGCTACTGGGGGTAGCAACCAGATGACCAAGAAGACGCGGATCCGGGTCGCGCGGATAGCCGCCTGTGCCGTGATCGCCGCAGGTGCCTCGCTGACCGCGGCCGGCGCGGCCTCCGCCCTCTCCATCGGCGTCAGCGCCGACGAGACCGGCGTCTCGGCCAACGTCAACCTCGACGGCGACGACCCGACGGCCACCCCGCCGGACAACCCGTCCGAGATCCCGACCGCCCCGGCCAGCAGCGAGCCCGCCTCCACGCCGCCCGCGAGCCAGGAGCCCTCCGAGTCGAGCGAGCCCTCGGACGAGCCGACCCAGCCGACCGACGAGCCCACCGAGCCCACGGACGAGCCGTCCAGCGACACCCCGTCCGACGGCAGCACCGGAGGCAGTGGCAGCGGCACCGGCAGCCACGGCGGCGGCAACAACACCGGCACCGACGGCAACTCCGGCACCTCCGCCCAGGAGGCGGGCACCTCCTCCCTCACGGACACCGGCTCGTCGAACACCCAGGCCCAGGGTGGCGGCAGCCAGCTCGCCGAGACCGGTGCCGCGCAGACGACCTTCCTGATCGTCGGCGCCGCCACCATGATCGCCGGTGGCGTCGGCTTCCGCATCCTGCCGCGCCTCATGGGCGGCCGCGGCGGCGCTGCGGCCTGACGGTAGCCGCACGCTCACGGAGCGTACGCACCCTGCACGAGGAAGGGCCCGGAGCCACGGCTCCGGGCCCCTTTCGCGCTCGGGTCTCGCCTCGGGTAAGAACTTCGCTACGCGGTCTGGTGCGCCAGCAGCGCCACGGCGGCGATCAGCACCGCCAGCAGCCCGATCAGCGCCATCGGGTTCAGACCGCCGAGGAAACTCTCCTGCTGGAGACGCTCGCGGTTGGCGCGGCACACGGGGCACCGGCCTTCGTTCACGGGCGCCGCACAGTTCGCGCACACCAACCGGTCGTACGTCATGCGCTCGCCCTCCTTGCACCGGCCATTACCTACACAACGCTCCGTGGAACGAGAACGTTCCCCTCCCACTGTGCCAGGTTCACCCCGAAAGAGCGCGGCCGTCCGCGGAGCCCGTACCGGTGCTCCGGGGCACTGGCGGGAATCCGTCCCGGAACAAAACAGCACAAGCATCGCTCAACCGTGACCGGCGCCTGCGCTTCCTCACCCGGTTCGCGTATGGTCACGCTCATCTACCCCCGGCGACCCGTGGTGCATCCGTGATCCGATTCGACAATGTCTCCAAGGTCTACCCCAAGCAGACCCGCCCCGCACTCAGGGATGTGTCCCTGGAAGTGGAGAAGGGCGAGTTCGTGTTCCTCGTGGGGTCCTCCGGCTCCGGTAAGTCCACCTTCCTGCGGCTGGTGCTCCGCGAGGAGCGGTGCAGCCACGGCCAGGTGCACGTGCTGGGCAAGGACCTCGCCCGGCTGTCCAACTGGAAGGTGCCGCAGATGCGCCGCCAGCTCGGGACGGTCTTCCAGGACTTCCGGCTGCTGCCCAACAAGACGGTCGCCGAGAACGTGGCCTTCGCCCAGGAGGTCATCGGCAAGTCCAAGGGCGAGATCCGCAAGTCCGTGCCCCAGGTGCTCGACCTCGTCGGGCTCGGCGGCAAGGAGGACCGGATGCCCGGCGAGCTGTCCGGCGGTGAGCAGCAGCGCGTGGCCATCGCGCGTGCTTTCGTGAACCGGCCCAAACTGCTGATCGCGGACGAGCCCACGGGCAACCTCGACCCGCAGACCTCGGTCGGGATCATGAAGCTCCTGGACCGCATCAACCGCACCGGCACCACCGTGATCATGGCCACCCACGACCAGAACATCGTGGACCAGATGCGCAAGCGCGTCATCGAGCTGGAGAAGGGCCGCCTCGTCCGCGACCAGGCCCGCGGCGTCTACGGCTACCAGCACTGACCGCCACGACTTCGCAGACGTCCACGGAAAGGCATAACCCGACGCCATGCGCGCCTCGTTCGTAATGTCGGAGATCGGTGTCGGTCTCCGCCGCAATCTGACGATGACCTTCGCGGTCGTCGTCTCGGTCGCCCTGTCCCTGGCGCTCTTCGGCGGCTCGCTCCTCATGAGCGACCAGGTCAACACCATGAAGGGCTACTGGTACGACAAGGTCAACGTCTCGATCTTCCTCTGCAACAAGAGCGACGCCGAGTCGGACCCCAACTGTGCCAAGGGCGCGGTCACCGAGGACCAGAAGAAGCAGATCAAGGCCGACCTCGACAAGATGACCTCGATCGTCCAGAAGGTCACCTACGAGTCGCAGGACGAGGCGTACAAGCACTACAAGGAGCAGTTCGGCGACTCGCCGCTGGCCGACTCCCTCACGCCGGACCAGATGCAGGAGTCGTACCGGATCAAGCTCAAGGACCCGCAGAAGTACCAGGTGGTCGCCACGGCCTTCGACGGCCGTGACGGGGTCCAGTCCGTGCAGGACCAGAAGGGCATCCTGGACAACCTCTTCGGTCTGCTCAACGGCATGAACTGGGCGGCCCGCATGGTCATGGCCCTGATGCTGGTGGTCGCCCTGATGCTGATCGTCAACACCGTGCGTGTCTCGGCGTTCAGCCGTCGGCGCGAGACCGGCATCATGCGCCTGGTCGGCGCCTCGGGCTTCTACATCCAGGCCCCGTTCATCGCGGAGGCCGCCGTCGCCGGTCTGATCGGCGGCACGGTGGCGTGCGGATTCCTGGTGGTGGCCCGCTACTTCATCATCGACCACGGCCTGGCCCTCTCCCAGAAGCTGAACCTGATCAACTTCATCGGCTGGGACGCGGTGCTGACGAAACTCCCGCTCATCCTGGCGACGAGCCTGCTGATGCCCGCGTTGGCCGCCTTCTTCGCGTTGCGCAAGTACCTGAAGGTGTGACGCATGCCAAGAGGGCCGTACGGGCAACCGCCCGTGCGGCCCTTTTCGTTGTCCTAGACTCACCGGCATGTCAGGCCGAGAGCTGTTCTGTCAGCCCCGCCGGGTTCGCCGGGGGGCGGCTCTGACGTTGGTGTTCGCAGGGCTGTTGGTGACCGGGGCGGCCACCGGCGCGTTCCCCGACCCCGGGCAGTCCGACCGGAAGACGCCCACCAGGGCCACGCGTCCGGCCCCCCGGCGCGAGGACGTCGCCGAGGCCGCGGCCGAGGCCATGGCCGACGGCAAGTCCCCCGTGGAGGCCGCCGAACGGGCCGTGAGCCGCAGCGGGGACCGGTGGGCCGCGGTCTACTCCGAGGGCGAGTACCAGGAGTTCGAGGAAGCCCTCGACGGCCAGTACACGGGTGTGGGGCTGTGGGCGCGGCGGGAGCGGGACGGCCGGATCGAGGTGACCCGGGTGCAGGCCGGGTCGCCGGCGGCCGAGGCGGGCGTCCGGAAGGGCGACCGGCTGCGCAGCGTGGACGGAGCGGACGTCGACGGGCGGCCCGTCACCGACGTCGTCTCGTTACTGCGCGGTGACGCCACCGACGCCCGCGCCGGTACGACCGTCACCCTCGGCCTCCAGCGAGGCACGCGCGCGTGGCGCGAGACCGTGCGCAGGGCGCTGCTGTCCACCGACTCGGTGAGCGTGCGCAAGGCGGCCGCCGGCATCACCGTCATCAGGATCTCCGCCTTCACCAAGGGCTCGGGCGACCTGGTCCGCGACGCGGTCCGGCAGGCGCCCGCCGACGGCGGGATCGTCCTCGACCTGCGCGGCAACTCCGGCGGCCTGGTCACCGAGGCGGTCACCGCCGCCTCCGCCTTCCTCGACGGCGGCCTGGTCGCCACCTACGACGTGCACGGCGTCCAGCGCTCCCTGCACGCCGAGCCCGGCGGCGACACCGTCCGGCCCCTGGTCGCGCTCGTCGACGGCGGCACCATGAGCGCGGCCGAGATGCTCACCGGCGCCCTCCAGGACCGCGGCCGCGCCGTCGTCCTCGGCACCCGCACCTTCGGCAAGGGCTCCATCCAGATGCCGACCCGGCTCCCCGACGGCTCGGTCGCCGAGCTCACCGTGGGCCACTACCGCACCCCTTCCGGTCACGCCGTCGACGGCCGGGGCATCACCCCCGACCTGGAGGTGGGCTCCGGGGCGCTGCGGCGGGCGGAGACCGTGCTGAGCGGGCTCGGCGACCCCTCGTAGCACCCGCATAACCGCTTCCCTCGCACCCCCTGCGTAGTGCGAAAATGGAGGGCACTATGGCCAAGGGAATGTACGTACCGAAAGAGTCCCAGCAGAAGCAGCAGGGGACGGCCGCCAAAGCCAGGGACGGCGAGAAGGGCGGCAAGCGCAAGATCGTCGCGCAGAACAAGAAGGCGCGGCACGACTACGCGATCATCGACACCTACGAGGCCGGTCTGGTGCTGTCCGGCACCGAGGTGAAGTCGCTGCGTCAGGGCCGGGCCTCGCTGGTCGACGGCTTCGTGCAGATCGACGGGAACGAGGCGTGGCTGCACAACGCCCACATCCCCGAGTACAGCCAGGGCACCTGGACCAACCACTCGGTGCGCCGCAAGCGCAAGCTCCTGCTGCACCGGGAGGAGATCGACAAGCTGGAGGTCAAGGCCCAGGAGACGGGTCACACGATCGTGCCCCTCGCGCTGTACTTCAAGGACGGCCGGGCCAAGGCGGAGATCGCCCTCGCGCGCGGCAAGAAGGAGTACGACAAGCGGCAGACCCTGCGCGAGCAGCAGGACCGCCGGGAGGCGGGGCGCGCCATCGCCGCGGCGAAGCGGCGGCAGCGGGAGGCGTAGGCACGCGGGAATGCAGTGGCATCGGCGGGCGTTGGTCACGTACGATGGCACCAACACCGGGGGAAGCCGGTGTGAAGATTGAAAAATCCACATGGGGATGATCGGTTTCGACAGCGGATGTCGAGGCAGGGGAAGCGTGTCGAGAAAGCGGCCATGATCTCGTAAACCACAGGCCGAAAAAAATAATCGCCACTTCCAAGCGCGATTCCTCCCAGCAGGCCTTCGCCCTCGCTGCCTGATCTCAGGTAGTGATCGCGAGCCTCCTATACGGGAGTGTCAGCCCGGGGCTGTTCCCGACCCGGATCCTGGCATCAGCTAGGGAACTAAACCTTGATCCCGGTCACGGGGTGAAGAGGGAAATCTAACAGTGACTGGGCCCGTCGGCGACTTGTTCGCGTGATCGCCGGGGCCGAGAAAATCACAGCGAACTGCACACGGAGAAGCCCTGGTTCCGCACCGTTGGACGCGGGTTCGATTCCCGCCATCTCCACAGTCTCCATGTCACGAAGGCCCGGTGGTCCCCGACCACCGGGCCTTCGTCGTGTTTCGGGGCCGACGCCCGGCCCTCCTGTGAAGATTGACGCCGCTCAGTCAAAAAACCTTCACAGAGATCGCACAGGTTTACTAAAGTGCGGAACGCGCGCTGGGCCGAGCCGACCACTCGGCCGCCGCGCACGACCATCGGCGACCGGGGGAACAACGTCGCTACGGGGAGGGACACGCAGGCCTGCCGCCGCCACGGCGCGCTCGCCTCTTCGACATCTCTTCGCGCCGGGCCCCCGCCTGCCCTTTTCACGAAGAACGGATGTTCTTTTGCGTTCCAGACCGGGGACTGTGACGCCCCTTGCCCGAAAAGCGGGCACCCTCAAGCGACTTGTACCGTCCGTGCTCGCGCTCGCCGTGCTCGCCACAGTCGCCGGCCGGCCGGACCTGCCCCACGACCGCACCGCCGACTTCCGCCCGGTGGCCGACAGTTACGACGGCTTCGACACCAAGGCCGCCGAGCAGCTCCGCCAGGACCAGTGCCTGATGGCCGGTGTGCTCCGCATGGGCGGTCCGGCCATGTTCAGCACCGCGCAGAACGCGCTCTCCCAGACCCCGGACAAGCTGCACACCGCGGCGAACCGTGAGTACTGGAACACCACCCCGCTGTCCACCGCGTACGACCAGGACAAGGCGGCCGCGAGCAAGGAGGGCGCGGCGCTCTCCGACCGCATCGGCGAGTGGCACAAACCCGTCGCCGGTCTTCCCACCCCGGGCGGCTTCAAGACCGTCGCCGACTTCGAGGATCCGCCGGGCCTGGTCGGGGACGACACCCAGGACTTCTTCGAACAGACCGGCCTGAGCCAGTGGGTCGGCAGCCGGATGTGGACGGCCGAGGATCCCTTCTACGACGACCCCACCCCGAAGGCCGACGACGTCACGCTGAAGGCCGTCAAGGACCTCGGCACCCCGCTCTACGGCAGCGACCCGGACCCCACGCTCCCCCGCCCGCAGTGGCAGCAGGCGCTCGACGAACACCAGGCCTGGGACAGCCTGGTGAACTGGAGCCTGGAGCCCACGGGCGCCGACAACGCCCGCCTGTTCCTGTCCTCCGGAGGTTTCCCGCGCACCGCGCCCGACCCGGGCAGCGTCGAGTACCGCATCGCAGTGGAGGACCTGAAGACCCGATTCGCCTCCTGCGCCTGGCGCTCCCCCGTCGACCCGGACAGGGTCCTCGGCAAGGAGGTCGCGGACGCGTCCGCCGAGTGGCAGCAGGAGATCGCCGCCCAGGCCGGCCAGCGCGACCAGATCCTCAACGCGAACCGCGACGCCACCAAGGCCCTCGCCACCGGCTCCAAGGCGCTGGGCGAACTGCTCGGCCAGTCGTGGATCGCCGACCACCTGACCCGCTGGCAGGACTACTGGTCCGCCGGCGGCCCCGGCTGGATCGGCGACAGCCCCATGATCGTGCACGCGCACGGCGCCACCGACAAGTGCCTCGAAGTGGGCGGTGGCAAGAAGGACAACGGCACGCCGGTGCAGATCTACACCTGCAACGGCTCGGTGGGACAGACGTGGAAGATCAGCGACGACGCGCTGGTCAACGTCAACTCCGCCAAGTGCCTGGAGGTGAAGGGTGGCGCCACCGCGAACGGGACCGTCGTGCAGATCGCGACGTGCAACGGCAAGAGCGCGGCCCAGAAGTGGCAGTACGACACCCACGGGACCAGCCGCCTGTACAACCCGGGCACCGGCAACTGCCTGGACCTGGCGACCTACGAGAACAGCCGTGACGCGCGGATGTGGGACTGCAAGGGCACCGACCCGCAGAAGTTCGACTTCGCGCCGTCCGGTCACAACGGCACCGACAAGCTGGGCTATCCGACCAAGGCCCAGTTCGACAAGGTGAAGAAGGGCGTCGCCGACGCCCAGACCGCGGCCAAGGCCCAGGTCGACCTGCTGAAGGCGCAGGCGACCGCGGCGAAGAAGTCCGCCACCGACACGGACACCGCCACGAAGGCCGCCTACGCCGTCGCCGACCGGGCGGGCGCACCGCGCGGCCGGGGCCTGCTCGTCGGGCAGCAGAAGGCCCAGGTCACCAAGGCGTCGGCGGCCGCGCTCGACGCGCTGGCCAAGGCCGGTGACACCGCCTACGCGGCGACCAGGGCAGCCGCCGGGGACAGTGCGACCATCGCGGCCCGTGCGGTGACCCAGGCGGCCCAGTCGAAGGCCGCGTTCCGTACGGCCGCCGCACAGGAGGCCAACGCGCAGGCGAAGGCCGCCGCCGACGCCGCCGCCGTACAGGCGCAGACGGCCAAGGCCGCGCGGGACACCGCGAAGGCGAAGCTCGGCGAGACCCAGCAGGCGGAGGCCGACGCGAAGGCGGCAGCCGCGACCGCGCACGCCAAGCGGCTCTCGGCGGAGGCCGAGGAGCAGACGGCGAAGGCGGAGAAGGCGACCGCGGCGCAGAAGCAGGCGGAGGCCGCGCAGCACAAGGCGGACGCCGAGGGGTACGCGAAGACCGCCGCCGAGGCCAAGGACCGGGCGGACACCGCAGAGTCGACCGCGCGCGCCAAGCGCCAGGACGCGGAGGCGGCGCGGGACCGGGCCAAGGGCAAGTCGGACGACGCGTGGGACGCGAAGACCAAGGCGAACGCGGCCCGTGCGAAGGCCGACGCCAAGGACGCCTACGCCGACGCCCACGACTCGGACGCCGACGCGCAGGACTCCCGGGCGGCAGCCGACGCCGCGGACCACGCGGCCGACGACGCCGAGACGGCCGCGGCCTCGGCCCGTACCGAGGCCGACGCGGCGAGCCAGGCCGCCGCGGACGCCGACGCCGCGGCCACCCGCGCCGAGGCGGCGGCCAAGCGGGCCCGTTCCGACGCCGACGCCGCCCAGGCCGCCAAGCTGAAGGCGGACGCCGCGGTGCGCACGGCGACCAGCGCGGCGGCGGACGCCATCCAGGCCTCCCAGGCCTCGGCCGCAGCGGCCCGTACCGCGGTGAAGCTGGCCGACGAGGCGGAGCAGCACGCGGCCGACTCGAAGAAGCAGGCCGACGCGGCCAAGGCCGAGGCCGCCAAGGCGGTCGCGGGCGCGGCCGACGCGGTCGGTCACGCGTACACGACCGCGCAGGCGGCCGAGGACGCCGGAGCCTCCGCGCAGCAGGTCGCCGCGCCCGCCAACGACGCGATCCAGCTCGGCTCGCCCTACGTGGACACCGACTCCGCGGCCGGCCTCGCCGTCCTGTCGGGCCAGTCGTCGAAGACGATCGCCCAGCAGCAGCAGGCCGTCGCCGAGGCGCATGCCGCCAACGCGCAGAAGAACGCCGCACAGGCGCAGAGCCTCGCCGACTCGGCGACCGGCGACGCGAAGGCCGCGTACACGATCGCCGCCGAGGCGGCCGGTCACGCCGCGGACGCCCGCAGGTCCTCCAAGGAGGCCCTGGGATACGCCTCCGAGGCGGCGCAGTACGCGGCGGACGCGCAGCAGTCACTGGCGCGCACCATCGCGTACGACCAGCAGGCCACCGCGGACGCGGCGGCCGCCGACCAGGCGGCCGGCAACGCCGAGGGCTACGCCAAGGACGCCCGCGACTCCGCCGACCAGGCCGCCCTGGACGCGGACGCGGCCCGCACGGCGGCAGCCGAGGCCGAGCAGTCCGCCAAGGACGCCCGCGCCGCGGCCGACCGCGCCGACGCCGAGGCCACCGCGGCCGAGGAGGCGGCCAAGGACGCCCAGAAGTACGCCGACTCGGCCCAGCAGGCGGCCGACCAGGCGGAGAACCAGAAAGCGAACCAGCAGGTCTCCACCGGGGCGGGCACCGGGGTGGACCACACCTTCTATGTCGTCGACAGCGTCGATCCGATCGGTGACCCGAAACCGCTCAACGACTGTGTCCTCGGCATGGGGAACAGCAGCTGCGCAGTGACGTTCGAACTGCACTTCAACGCCACCGTCAGCTTCTACTTCTGCGCCGACCTCGACGTGCCGGCCACGGAGGCAGGGTGCCCGAAGAAGGACAGCCTCTTCCTCGGTACGCAGACGTACAAGAACCTCAAGCGCGAGATCACCCAGACATATACGACCTGGGACATCACCAAGATCGTGTGGAGCGGGATCTGGGCCGCACTCACCAAGGACTTCACCGACTGCTACCACCAGTTCACGCCGAGCAACGACGGTGGCACCGTCTCCGGATGCGCATGGGCGGCGGCCTCGTTCATCCCCGGTGAGAAGGTCCTGACGGCCGCGAAATACGTCGGGTTGGTCGAGGATGCGATCAGGACCGGCCGCGGGGCGGAGAAGCTCCTCGGCGAGTTGAAGGCGATCTTCGGTGAGAAACCCTCCGCCGCGGACATCGCCGATCCCGACACCCTCGCGGGCATGGCACGCAGGCTCTCCGAGCGGATGGCGGACCGGGCCAAGGCCGCAAACAGCCTCGACCTGGACCTCGTGAAGAAGCTGGAGGCGAGCGGGGCGAACCTCAACCGCGGGAACCTCGTCATGGTGGTCAGGTACCCGCGGCCGGGCGTGCCCGTGGCGTGGCTGGAGACCGGTGACACCAGGGCCGGGCTGATCCACATCATCTTCCGGCACGCCGGCGAGTTCATCGAGCGCGGTGTCGCCTCGGAGGACATCCCCAAGCTGCTCGACAAGGCGCTGAGCGAAGGGAAGATCGTCGGCTACCAGGGCGCTGACATGGGACGGCCGATCTACGAAACCGTGTACAACGGAACGACCCAGAGGGTAGCCATCACCGTGGGTGGCAACGGGTTCATCGTCGGGGCCAACCCGGCATAACCGAACCGACGTCCGGACCGGACCGCAGGGAGCCCCGCCCCCGAGCGGGGCCGCGGAGCTCCCTGCGGGTCCTGCGGACGATGCAACGTCTTCCGGCAGTGCGAACAAGGAGAAGAACCGACCCCCATGACCCCCGACAGCGACCCTCGCCACCTTCTGGTCCGTGCCGGGAGCGGGCCGTCCCCCCTGTACACGACGGACACCGGAGCCATCGCCGACATTCCCGACTTCACCCGCCAGGTGCCGCTGGACGACCCGGGGCTGAACCTTCCCGGCGAGCTCGCCGACCGGCTTCGCACTTGGAATCAGGCCTACCCTCCCGGCGGATTCACGGACCGGCCGGCCCTGCGCAAGCACGTCAAGCGAGGCCTGGAGACGGCTCAGCTCCTGGCCAGGCATCTCGGCCCCGTCTGGGTGGTGCGCTATTGGGACGAACAGCACCGCACGGCCAAGTTCCTGTGCTGGGGATGCGACCGCCTGCACTGGACAGCCGACGCGCACGGCACGCCACCGCATCCGCTGCGCGTCGTGGTCGAGGGCGAGTACAAATGGCTCCCGCTGCGCGCAGAGGGCTTCGGGGACTTCGCTCCGGACGACCCCGCGGCCGCCCTCGGGCTCTCCGACGATTTGGTCGCGGCCCTCTACCAGTGGGCAAAGGACATCGACGCGACCATGGAGAGGTGGCTGAAGGACCGCGACGACACCGAACGGGAGACCACCTATGCACGACTGGACGGAGTGGGCAGGCAGTTGACCGAACGCGTCGCCCGCGAACTCGGCCCGGGCAGGACGGTGGCTTATGGGGGGATCGGTTAGCCAGGTGCCGGAACAGGACGAGCCGTACTACGTGATGTACGACGCGGACTTCGGACTCAGCGGACTCGCGGGAGAGCTGTCCGCCATGCCGGTGCGGTACGAGGATCCACAGATCGGGGAGGACGCCCGGCGGCTGCTGGAAACCTCGCTGCCGGACGACACCCTCAGCACGCTGTGGCTCGCCGCTACCGGCGGGCGGTCCGATCCGGCGGACCACGGCACGGGCACACGTGACTGGCTGCGCCGGACCTCGGAGGAGTGCCCACCGCCGGAGCGCAGGACGTCCCCGACGTACACCAAGTACCTGAGCACCATCCCGTCGGGCTTGCCGCCCTGCCCGGCCAAGCCGACGGAGGAGGAGGTGCGGGACGCGGTCCTGGCGGAGATAAGGGCGACGGAAGCCGAGCCGAGCGGGGCGGTCCTGCCACCGGACGCCATCCCGGCATTGCGGCAGGCCGTCGCCCAGGCCGGTGCCGACCTCGGGTTCCGGCTGTTCCTGCGGACGCTGAAGGCGTACGCCGCCGAGGTCGGCAGGGAGCAGTACGAGCGGTTCCTCGCCCTCAGCGACCGCTTCGAGTACCCCTACGCCGTCATCCGCGACGAGCTGACGTCGCCTGGCCGCCTATCGACACGACACAGCGCGACACTGATTGGGACTTCGGCCTCTCAGGGCTCATGGAACGGTTCGCCGGAGAGTGGCACGAGGCGACGGCGGAAGAGGTCGTGCGGCAGGCCGCAGCCTGCGACGACGTCCGGCAGGCCCCGGGCACCGCCGCGGCTGTCCTGCTGGAGGACTCCTTACGGCTGCTCGAATCCCCTCTGTCAGCCGACACGCTCACGACCCTCTGGCTGGCTGCGTCGGACGGCGGTTACGCCATCGACCGCCTCGGCATCGATGTACGGCACTGGCTCGGCCGGATCGCCGAGGTCTGCCGCAAGCGCCTACGGGACGCCGCCCCCGCCGGACGGCCCGTACCACCGTCGGTGCGGGTCGACCTCGCGGAAGCGGTCCTGCGGGAACTCGCGGAAGCCCCGCCCGGGCACCCGATTGCGGGCAGCGCCGCGTTGGAGGCGCTGGCGCAGGTCGTTTCACAGGTGGACCCCGATCTCGGCTTCCGGCTGTTTCTCCGCGTTCTGCGGGTGTTCGTTGTGCCGCTCAAGGCCGAGCAGTACGCCCGTTACAAGGCGATCGGTGAGCGGCTCGGGTACGGCGAGTTCCATGTGAGCGATGTGGAGTTCCTGGCACAATAGCGCCGAAGTTCGGCGGGCCCTGGCCGACGTTCTCCGTCTTCCAGGGCCTTCTGTGCCGGCCTCAGGCTCAGCGCGGCGTGAAGGGCGAGAGACGTACACCGCCACTGAGGACCAGGTACACGTCCACACCACCCTTCGCCGGTTCCGGCAACGCCGGCGCCATCGTCAAGTAGTGGTGCGGCGACGACGTTCCGGCGAAGGGGGCCGTGCCGAGCAGTCCGCCCGTCGGAAAGCCCAGCCGAACCTGCACCGTCCACGGCCCTTTGGCTCCCGGTGCGGAACGCCGTTTCGTGTGCGCTGTCAGGGTGCCAGTCGCGGCGCCGTGCTCGCGCGTTCTGTCAGGCGGGGCGTCAGCAGCGTCGCCTCCGGCACCTCCGGCTCGCCGCCCAGCTTCCGCATCAGCAACTGCACTGCCCGCTCGCCGAGTTCCGCGGCCGGCAGGGCCACCGAGGTGATCGGGACGCGGAGGGACGTCGCCAGTTCGTCCGGGCAGATCGCGGTGATGGAGAGGTCGGTGGGGACGCGGAGGCCGAGGTGCTCGAAGGCGTCGATCAGGGGTTCCAGGGCCGCCTCGTTGTGGACGACGACCCCTGTCAACGCCGGTTGCTCGCGCAGCAGTCGCTCGGCGACCCGGCGTGCCCCCGCCGGGGTCGCCTCGCACGGGTGGACGGAGGACGCCATCCCGTTGCGGTCCGCGGCGGCCGTGAACCCCTGGACCACCCGCTGGGCGAACGCGGTCTCCCGGACGTACACCTCCGGCGGCGACCCGACCAGCGCCACCACCCGGTGCCCCAGCCCCGCCAACCGCTCCACGCACAGTTCACCGGCCGCCCCGAAGTCCAGGTCGACACAGGTCAGGCCTTCGGCGGACGCAGGGAAGCCGATCAGCACCGACGGCCGTTCCAGCGTGCGCAGCAGCGGCAGCCGGGGGTCGTGGAGCTGGACGTCCATCACGATCAGGGCGTCGACCAATGCCGTGTCGGCGACCCGGTGCAGGCCCTCCTCGCCCTCCTCCTGGGTGAGGAGCAGCACGTCGTGGTCGTACCCGCGGGCCGTGGTCACCACCGACACCGCGAACTGCATCACCACGGGCACGTGGATCCCGGTGCGCAAGGGGATCACCAGGGCGAGGACGTTGGAGCGGCTGCTGGCCAGGGCGCGGGCGCCGGCGTGCGGGCGGTAGCCCAGCTCCCGGATGGCCGCCTGGACCCGGCGCCGGGTCTCCTCCGAGATCGGGCGCTTGCCGCTGAGCGCGTAGGACACGGTGCTGGGGGAGACCCCCGCGTGCCGGGCCACGTCCGTGATCTTCACCATCAGCCCAGCTCCAGCGAGACGAACCCGGTGCCGGCCGTCGCCCGCACCGTCCGCTCCCCGGCCGCCAGGCTCCAGGCCGAAGCCGGCTCACTGCACGAGGCCCGCAGGGTGTCCCCCTCGCGCACGACGGTGAAGACGACGTCCCCGACCGCGACCGTGACCTGCGCGCCGCGCGCCAGGCCGTACGCCCGCAGGGTCACCCCGTCGGCGTGGTCGTAGTCGGGCCGGTCGGCCACCGCGCCCACCGGGATCACGGCTCCCGGCCGGACCAGCAGCGGCACGCTCAGGAAACCGTGGCGCTCCCGGACCCAGCGGGGGCCGGTGACCGTGCGGCCGGTGAGGAAGTGGGTCCAGGTGCCCTCGGGACAGTAGTAGGCCACCTGTCCCTCGTCGTCGAACACCGGCGCCACCAGCAGGTCCGGTCCCAGCATGTACTGGCGTTCCAGATGCGCGCACCCGGGATCGTCCGGGAACTCCAGCACCATCGCCCGCATCATCGGCAACCCCTCGGCGGCCGCGGTGCGCGCGACCTCGTACAGGTACGGCATCAGGCTCAGCTTCAGGCGGGTGAAGTGCCGTGCCACGTCCACCGACTCCTCGTCGAACAGCCACGGCACCCGGTACGACGACGAGCCGTGCAGCCTGCTGTGCGAGGACAGCAGCCCGAAGGCCAGCCACCGCTTGAACAGCGCCGGGGTCGGGGTGCCCTCGAAGCCGCCGATGTCGTGACTCCAGTAGCCGAAGCCGGACAGGCCGAGCGACAGCCCGCCGCGCAGCGACTCGGCCATCGCCTCGTACGTCGACTCGCAGTCGCCGCCCCAGTGCACGGGGAACTGCTGGCTCCCGGCCGTCGCGGACCGGGCGAAGACGACCGCCTCACCCTCGCCCCGGTGCTTGCGCAGCACCTCGAAGACGGTGCGGTTGTACAGGTAGGTGTAGTAGTTGTGCATCCGCTCCGGGTCCGAGCCGTCGGACCAGGCCACGTCCACCGGGACGCGTTCCCCGAAGTCGGTCTTGAAGCAGTCGACACCCTGGGCGAGCAGGGCCGCCAGCTTGGCCGCGTACCAGTCACGGGCCGCCGGGGAGGTGAAGTCCACCAGCGCCATCCCCGGCTGCCACAGGTCCCACTGCCACACGCTGCCGTCCGGCCGCCGCAGCAGGTGCCCCAGCGCCCTGCCCTCGGCGAACAGCGGCGACCGCTGCGCGATGTACGGGTTGATCCACACGCACACCCGGAGCCCGCGCTCGCGCAGCCGCCCCAGCATCCCCTCCGGATCCGGGAACACCCGCGGATCCCACTCGAAGTCGCACCAGTTGAACTCCCGCATCCAGAAGCAGTCGAAGTGGAATACGGAGAGCGGAAGTTCACGCTCCCGCATGCCGTCGATGAAGGACGTCACCGTCTTCTCGTCGTAGGAGGTGGTGAAGGACGTGGAGAGCCACAGGCCGAAGGACCAGGCCGGCGGGAGCGCCGGGCGGCCGGTCAGGGCCGTGTACGTGCGCAGGATCTCCTTCGGGCTCGGGCCGTGGATGACGTAGTACGTCAACTGCTGTGACTCCACGCTGAACTGGACCCGCGACACCGTCTCCGAGCCGACCTCGAACGACACCTTCCCCGGATGGTCGACGAAGACCCCGTACCCCGCGTCGGTGAGGTAGAACGGGACGTTCTTGTAGGCCTGTTCGGTGGCCGTGCCGCCGTCCGCGTTCCAGATGTCGACGACCTGGCCGTTCCTGACGAGCGGGCCGAAGCGTTCACCGAGGCCGTAGACCGAGGTGCCGACGCCCAGGCCCAGCTGCTCCCGCAGGTAGTGGGCGCCGGTCGCGGAGTCCCGCATGATGCCCATGCCCTTGGGGCCGCTGGAGGTGAGGGTGCGGCCACCGGAGAGGAAGTCCAGCCGCCAGGGCGCCGTACGGCTCACCCGCAGCGTCAGCGAGCCGGAGACCAGCGTGGCGTACTCGTCGTCGTACGACACCTGGCGCGCGACGTCGGCGTTCCCGAGCTCGAAGTGCGGGCCGCGTGGCTGCTCGCCCTCGAAGTGGGTGAAGGTGACGCCGATGACGCCGGGCATCGGGGTGTGCGCGGTGATCGTCAGGACCGGTCCCCTCAGCAGGTCGCCGCGGTGGCGGATGGGCCGGGTCGGCGCGTGGATCTCCAGCGCGCCCTCCGCGGCCGTGACGTCGAGGACCTCGACCGGGTGGGCCGCGGTGACGCCCTCGCGCAGCAGCCAGTAGCCGTCGGTGAACTTCACTCACGTACCCCCTACTTGACGGCGCCCACGGCGATGCCCCGGGTGAGCGTGCGCTGGAAGACGAGGAAGAAGACGATCGCCGGGAGGACGCCCAGCAGGGCGGCCGCGTTGGTCATCGTGGCGTCCATCAGGCGCTGGCCCTGGAGGACGCCGAGGGCGACGGAGACCGTCTGGTTGTCGTTGGAGATCAGCATGACCAGCGGTAGCAGGAACTCGTTCCAGGTCCAGATGAAGAAGAAGACCAGCAGCACGCCGAGGGTCGGGCGGCTGACCGGGACGACGATCCGGACCAGGATCTGCCACTTGGTTGCGCCGTCGATCCGGGCCGCCTCGATGATCTCGCGCGGGAACTGCCCGAGGACCGCGGAGAGCAGGTACGTCCCGAACGCCGACTGGATCACCGTGAACACGATGATCACGCTGAGCCTGGTGTCGTACAGGCCCGCCTGCTTGCTCAGGTAGTACAGCGGGTAGACCAGCGCCTCCTGCGGCAGCATGTTGGCCAGCACGAAGAAGGCCAGCACCCAGGTGCGGCCCCGGATCCGGCCGACGCCGATCGCGTAGGCGTTGAGGACGGAGAGGGCGGTGGCGAGCAGCGCCACCGAGCCGCTGATCAGGGTGGAGTTGACGAGCTTCTGGGTGTAGTCGACGCGCTGCCAGAAGTCCCTGAGGCCGTCGAGGTAGAGGCCGTGGGGAAGACTCAGCGGGCCGTTTTGGGAGTACTCGGCCGGGGACTTCACCGCGTTGACCGCCACGATCAGGAACGGGACGACCATGAAGAGGGCGGCGAGGCAGAGGGCGAGCAGGACCGGGGAGCGGCGCAGGACGGTCGGGCGGGTCATACGGCCTCCGCGCGGTTCTGGAGCTTCAGGCCGAGCAGGGACAGGGCGAGGATGACGACCGTCAGGACCGTGGAGATCGCCGCGCCGTAGCCGACCTGGGTCTTCTCGAAGAACGTGGTGAAGGAGAAGTAGGAGGGGACGTCGGTGGCGCCGCCGGGGCCGCCCTTCGTCAGCACGTACACGGCGCCGAAGACCTTCAGCGCGGCGATCGTGCACCAGGTCAGGACGACGTACACCTCGGGGCGGATCTGTGGCACCGTGATGTGCCGGAAGCGGCGCCACCAGCCGGCGCCGTCCAGCTCGGCCGCCTCGTACAGCTGGGGGTCGACGCGGCCGAGCCCGGCCATGAAGACGACCAGCGGGAAGCCGAGCTGGACCCAGACGAGCACGCCCATCACCGTGTAGAGGGCGAGGTCCGGGTCGCCGAGCCAGTCCTGCTGCCAGGAGCCCAGGCCGACCGCCTTCAGGAGGGCGTTGAGGGAACCGTTGTCAGGGGCCAGGATCCAGCTCCAGACGATGCCGGCCACCGCGACCGGCAGCACCTGCGGGAGGTAGAAGCAGGCGCGCAGGACCGCCGCGATCCGGGTGCCGAAGTGTTTGCCGACGTAGTCGAACAGGGCGGCGGCCAGGACCAGTCCGAGCGCGGTGGGGACCACCGCCATCGCGACGACCATGAAGAGGCTGTGCCGGAACGACGCCCAGAACTCCGCGTCGTGCAGGAGCTCGCGGTAGTTGGCGAGCCCGGACCAGTGCGGGCTGCCCACACCCTGCCAGTCGGTGAAGCCGAGGCCCGTGTTCATCAGGAACGGGACCACCACGACCGCGAGGAAGGCGAGGGCGCCGGGGAGCAGGAACAGGGCGTAGGAGTCCCGGCGCACCCTCACTTGGTGCCCTTGTCGTACGCCGTCTGGAGGTTGCTCAGGTAGGCGTCGGGTTTCTCGCTGCCCGTGATCAGCTTCTGGGTCTCGGAGACCAGGGTGTCGTAGAAGCCGGCGATCGGCCAGTCCGGGTAGAAGGCCAGGCCGTCGCGCTTGCTGACGGTGTTGAAGTCGGCGATGAGCTGCTTGGACTTGGGATCGGTGAGGGCGCTCGGGTCGGCCGCGACCGGGACCCCGCCCTTGTTGCCGAGCAGGTTCTGGATCTTCTTCGACATGGTGATGTCGATGAAGTCGTAGGCGAGGTCCTTGTTCCCGGAGTTCTTCGGGACGACCCACAGGTTGCCCCCTGAGCCCAGGGTGAGGTTCGAGCCGGGCCACAGGAAGCTGCCCCAGTCGAACTTCGCCTCCGACCGGAAGCGGCCGTACCACCAGCTGCCGGAGAACAGGATCGGCGCCTTGCCCTGGATGAACGAGACGCCCGCCTGCTCGGCCGTGGTCCCGCTGGACGTCTTCGCGAGGTAGCCCTTCTTCACCCAGTCGGCGAAGGTGTCCGCCGCGTACGTCCAGGCGGTGTCGTGGAAGTCGACCTTGCCCTTGTACAGCTCGTACCTGTCGACCCACGAGCGGTCGGCCTTCGACAGGGCCAGCTGGTACAGGTACTGCTGGGCCAGGTACTCGGCGCCCGCGTTGGCCAACGGGGTGACCTTGTTCTGGACGAACTTGTCCATCGCCGCCGTGAGGTCGTCGAACGTCCTCGGCTCGGCGATCCCGTACTTCTCGAACAGGTCCTTGTTGTAGTAGACCATCGTGTACTCGGCGTAGTTGGGCACTCCGTACCACTTGCCGGAGCCCATCACGCCGTCGGCGTCGTACTGGCTGGTGGTGCGCACGCCCGCGCTGAGCTCCTTGTCCCAGCCGCGCTTGGCCACCTCGGCGGTCAGGTCGGTCAGGAGCCCCTGCTTGGACAGGAGTCCCGCCGTCGCGTTGCCCTTGTTGTACTCCATGAGGTCGGGGGCGTCGGAGGAGTTGAGGACCATCGGAGCGGTCTTCTGGATCTGCTCGAAACTCTTCTCCTCGTACTTCACCTTCACGCCGGGATGGCTCGCCTCGAACTCCTTGATGGCCTCGTTCCAGGCGATGCCCATCGCGCTGTTCGGTGCCTCGTAGTGCCACAGCCGCAGGGTCTTGGCGTCGGACGTGCTGCCGCCCGAGCCGCCGCAGGAGACCAGCAGCAGTGATCCGGAGAGCATCACCGCCGCCGCGGCCGTCAGCCGCCGTGCGCGCCGTATCCGCCCTGTTCGCCTTCGTGCCGTCGACATCCAGTGCCTCCAGGGGAGTTGTGGATGGTGCTCGTCCCGCGTCGAATCGTTTCGATGCCGGACGTCGAAGCGCTTCGACGATGGAAGGTATGCGCGGGCTGTGGGACCGTCAATGGGTGCGGCGGGAATTGTGGGAAGCGATTCGACTGACGGTGTGGATCAGGAAGGCCGCGACCGCCGCGGTGACCGGGGTGAGGTAGGCGGCCGCCGGAGCGAGGTGCTCCGCCGCCCAGCCGCCGGCCGCCGAGCCCGTCGCGACACCGGTCAGCAGGGCGGTGACGACGAGGCTCATCCCCTCGTTGAGGCGGCCCTCCGGGGTGCGGTCCTGGACCAGGGTCATCGCCGTCACCATGGTCGGCGCGGTGGCCATGCCGGCCGCGAGCAGGGCCGGGGCGAGGGCCCACAGGGAGTCGAGGGCGCGGGCCGCGAGCAAGGGCAGCGACATCAGGGCCGCCATCGCCAACAGGCAGACCGGCAGGCGTCGTTCGGCCGGCCCGGTCGGTCTGAGCGCCCCGTACACCAGGCCCGCCGCACAGGACCCGGCGGCCTGGAGCGCGAGGACGGCACCGGCGGCCGAACGGTGGCCCTGCGCGTCGGCGTAGGCGATGGTGACGACCTCCATCGAGCCGAACACCGCACCGGTGGCGACGAAGCAGGCGAGGAGGGCGGCGAGGCGCAGCGGGGTCCTCGCGGTGCTCGTGGCGGGCCGGAGCGGCGGCTCGGTGGCGCGCTGGGCGGTGAACAGCAGCATCCCGGTGAGCAGCAGCACCGCGCCGACCAGGGTGCCGGCCTCGGGGAAGAAGGTGCCGGTGAGGAAGGCGGCGAGGACCGGGCCGAGCATGAAGCACAGCTCGTCGGCGGCCTGTTCGAAGGAGTTGGCGGTGTGCAGGGCGTCCGGGTCGGCGCGCAGCAGATGGGCCCAGCGGGCGCGGGACATGCCGCCCAGGTTGGGGGTGGTGGCGGTGGCCGCGTAGGCGGCGAACAGGGTCCAGTCCGGGGCGCCGAACCGGACGCAGAGCAGCAGGGCGAGGCTGCCGAGGACGGCGGTGACCGTGGCCGGCACCGCGACTCTGGCCTGCCCGTACCGGTCGACGAGGCGCGCGATCCAGGGCCCGGCCACCCCGGTGGCGGCGAGGCCGGTCGCGGTGACGGCACCGGCCAGGGCGTACGAGCCGCGGGCACCGGCGATCATCACGACCGCGCTGACGCTGAACATGCCCATGGGGAGCCGGGCGATGAGGTTCCCGACGGTGAAGGCCCGGGTGCCGGGACGGGCGAAGAGGCGGCGGTAGGGGCCGGGCGGGCGGGAGCGCTTGCGGGAGGGGGAGCGGGAGGGGCCGTCGAACCGGGGGCTGAAATCGACGGTGACGAGGGAGTCGGCGGTGACGGTGTGGGTGTACGTGCGAGGGGCCGGTCTGGTCGGCCGGGTCGGTTCTGGCATGGACACCACCGTCGCGCCGGGCGGTGCGTGGGGTCCAACACCTGCTCAGTGCCGATTCACGCACCTGTGTTGTAAGTTCGCGTGATGCCAGCGCCCGCCTCGCCCGCCTCGCCCGCCCACATCGACCCCCGGCTCCTGCGCGTCTTCGTCACCGTCGCCGAGGAACTGCACTTCACCCGCGCCGCCGCCCGGCTCTACGTCGCCCAGCAGGCACTCAGCCGCGATGTACGACGGCTGGAGCGGGAGTTGGGTGCCGAGCTGTTCCTCCGCACCACCCGGCAGGTCGCGCTCACTCCCGACGGTGTCCGGCTGCTGCCCTACGCCCGCCGGGTGCTGGCCGCCCAGGACGCGCTGCTCGCCGCGTTCGGGCAGGCCAGGCCGCTGCTGGTGGACCTGAACTCGCCGGGCCTCGAGACCGGCCGCCGGGTGCTGCACCGCGCCCGCGAACTCGCCCCCGACTGCGAGCTGATGGCCCGCTACGAGAGCGGGCTCACCGGAGCGGCGGCCGACCTCCTCGCCGGGCGGCTCGACGTGTCCTTCGGACGGTTCGCGGGACTCGACCCGGCGCTGCGTTCCGGACTCGAACACCTGCCCGTCAGATTCGAACCCATGGCCGTAATTCTCCCCTCTGACCACCGGCTGGCGACCCGGGAGGCGGTACCGCTGGCCGCGCTGGCGGGCGAGACCGTGTACGCCGGCGCCGGGAACGAACGCACGCTGGAATGGACCGACCTGGCCTTTCATCTCTTCGAGGGGCGACGGATCGCCGTCGCCCCGCCGCTGCCGTTGGCCGTCGGCGAGGAGGAGTTCCAGCGGGTGATGGCCAAGGACCGGTATCCCATCCTCGCGGTAGTGGGTTTTCCGGCCATACCTGGAAGCGTGTCACGGCCCTTGATCGACCCGGTGCCGTTGTCGCCCGTGTCCCTCGTGTGGCGAAAGGGGCTGGTCCATCCGGGAGTCGACGCGCTGCGGCGGGCGGCCGCCGAGATCGGGCACACGGAAGGGTGGCTTCAGCGGCCTGCCGACGGGTGGATTCCGGCCAGTGATCAAGAGGTGATGGACGACCACAAATGACACATCCGGACGACGGCACCCCTGCGTGCGCTAGCTTCGTGGCCCCGAGCACGGAGAGCTGGAAGGGGGCGCTCGGAACGGGTGGGGGCCCGATCCGTCGACGTGTGCTCGGGTTCGTCAGCGCGCCCGGAACTGTCCCGTGAGGGGATGTGCGCGCATGAAGGATTGGCGAGAAGAGACCCCACCGGTGGCGGGGGACGCCGAGGTGGTGCCGCTGATCGGCTGGGCAGAGGACGTGCCGTTGGTCGGGGGAGACGAGCCCGGGGGCGCCGGGGCGGCGGGTACCAGGGCAGTGGGTGCTGGTGCCGGGCCGAGTGGGTTCCGGGTGAGCGGTGGTGGTGGCGTCGGTGCCGGGGCGGCCGAGGCGGCCGAGGCGGTGACAGAGGTGCTGCGGACGGCGGAGCCGTTACGGAACCCCTGGAGCATCGTCGAGGTGGCCGCGGGCCGCCCGCAGGCCCCCCACCGGGTGACCGTCGAGCACGACGCCGGCGAGGTGCGGACCCGCCCCGGCGAGCGGGAGACCTTCGACGCACCCGCACCCGCGGACGCGTCGGCGCGCCGCAGCCGCCGGTTCCGCGGGATCGGGATGGCCATCGGGCTCGCCTGCGCCGTCTACGCCGTCGTCATCGTCGCCACCCTGCTGTCCGGCGGCTCGGACGCGCCCTGGCTGCCGGTGCCCGGGCAGCACGACGGCAAGCCGGCCGGCAAGGTCGAGAACTCACCGGCGCCCAGCGGCTCCGCCCGGTCCTCGGACGGCGGCTCCTCGGTGGCGGGCCCGGCCGTGAGCGACGGTACGACCCCCTCGGCCGACGCGTCGCCCCGGGCGTCCGGCACCGGCAAGCCGGGAGCGGCCCGGCCGAGCCCGTCGACGTCGGCGAAGGCGACCCCGCCGGCCGGGGTCAGGGCCACCGGCTCCTCGCCGGACCCCGGGGCGTCGTCCACGGACGCGTCACCGACCGCGTCGTCACCGTCGCCGGCCACCCCCGCCTCCGCGTCCGCCCCGCCCTCGACCGGCCCCAGCGAGTCGGCGACGCCGACCGGGAGCGGCCCTGGAACGGGGAGGTAGGTCCGACTTGTGCCGTCGAGTCTTAGTCGCTGGTTCCGTAGGCGGCCATGAACATGCCCAGCAGCCCGTCGACGGCGTTCTCGTCGATGGGGCGGGTTGACAGCAGGCTGCGGTAGTACAGCGTGCCGCACAGCACTTCGGCGGCGAATTCCAGATTCGCGTCCGCGGTCAGTTCACCGGTCCGCTGGGCGCGGGTGATTCGGTCGAGGGTGCTCTGCTCGACGGTGGCCAGGAATCGTTCGTGCAGGGTCGCCCGCAGCGTTGAATCGGCCTGCGCCTCGGCGATGACCGCGCGGTAGACGGGGCCGATCGGCGGGCTGGAGAGGGCGAGGCCCGAGCGTAGGAACTGTTCGCGCAAATCCGCGCGGACGTCCCCGGTGTCGTGGTAGTCCAGGTCGCTGGTCCACACGCGGCTGAGCGCGTCGAGCAGCAGCGCCGACTTGGACGGCCAGCGCCGGTAGATCGTGTGTTTCCCGACCCCGGCCCTTCGGCCGACCGCCTCGATGCTCAGGCCCGCGTATCCGACCTCCGCGGCCAGGTCGAGAGTCACCTGCAGCAGCTCTTCGGTGCGCGCGGCGCCGCGGCGCCTCGGCGTGGCGGGCGTGTCGGTCATTCCGCCATCTTAACGGCACAGTGCGTGCCGTTGACAATCGCGCGGGCGGCGCGCAGTATTCAGACTCGATCGGCACGTTGCGTGCCGATGTCGGGCGTGGCCGCACGTCGCCGCCCGCGCGCCCGAGATCCAACACATCAGACCCTCAAAGGGAGATCTGCGATGAGCAGTACCGAAAGCAGCACGCACGAGGGATTCACGGCCGAGGAGCGGGCCGCGATGAAGGACCGCGCCCAAGAGCTGAAGACGGGAGCCCGCCGCAGCTCGCGGGCGGACAAGGCGGCGGAGGCAGAGCGGGGCGTGCTTGCGAAGATCGCCGAGATGCAGGACTCGGACCGGATCATGGCTGAGCGGGTCCATGCCGTCGTCACAGCCAGCGCCCCGGCCCTCGCGCCGAAGCTCTGGTACGGGATGCCCGCCTACGCGCTGGACGGCAAGGTCGTGTGCTTCTTCCAGAGCGCGGAGAAGTTCAAGGCGCGCTACGCGACGCTCGGGTTCAGCGACCAGGCGAAGCTGGACGATGGCCCGATGTGGCCGGCCGGTTTCGCCCTGACCGAGGTGACGGCCGAGGTGGAGGCGCGGATCGGTGCGCTCGTGAAACAGGCGGTGAGCTGAGGCGCGCCCGGTGAACGGGCTGGGCCTGTGACGCCTGAGCGTGCTCGGCGGCCTGGCGCTGCTGGTACGGCAGCTGCTGCGCGCCTCCCCAGACGACGTCGAGGCACCAGGCTGACCGCAGCAGGTGGCAAATCCTGCCAACTGCATGCTCGGTCGCACCGCGTCGGCGAACGTCGCCTGGCGCGGCACCGATCGACGCGAACGTCGTGGAGAACCGGTCCCGCCGGCAGGGAAAGGCGATCACCCTTCAGCCGGTACGTGGCCTCGCCATCCGGCGGATGCTGTCGGCTCACGATCCGCCCAGCATCCGTTCCTCGTCGAAGCCGAGCTCGTCCTCAATGCCCAGTTCCTCCGCGGCGTGCCAGCGCAGGGGGTCGGGCCAGGCCGCGGGATCACCGGTGGCGATGCTGCGCAGGAATCCGACGGCTTCTGGGGTGCCGATCTCACCCAGCGTCTGAAGGGCCTTGACGCAGAAGGTGAAGTAAGGACCGTCGGTCGACTTCCGTTCCCGTACCAGGGCGGCGACCGGCTCGACTCCCTCCGGGGCCCGCAGCTCTCCGAGCAGGTCGACCAGGTCCTCGGTGTTCACGCCTGCGGGCCTTGAGAGCAGCACCGCGGCCAGGATCGGTCCGAGCCCTTCGGGGTGGAGGTGCAGCGCCAGCGACGCGAGTCGTTCGAAGCGGCGCCAGTCCCCCTCGGCGGAAATGATCCGCAGCCAGTCGAGGATGCGCTGCCGTGCCGCAGGCACCGCCGCCGCGGCGTCCTCGGCCCGCTGGGCGCCGATGTATCCGCCGGTGACGAGGGAGTCCACCCGCTCCAGCTCTGTCATCCTCGGCACTCCTGCGATGGAAAATCGACCTAGGGGGGGGCGCCCACCACTGCTCAGGTACCGGTCGCCTCAGCCACGGTGTCGCCGCAGGGGTCGCCGGGCATCGTCGAGCGGGTCCTGAGAGCGCGGCCACCAGTACTCCAGCTTGCTGCATACGGTCACACGCAACTAACGACGCTTCAACCACGGTAGGTCCCGGAAAAGACGAAGGCCAGCGCGTCCGTGACGGGGTGCTCGGCAATGCCGCCGGGGCCTCGGCTCGCCGCGCCGCATACGCATCGCCCTGACGGTCCGAGGCGAGGGATCATCCCCGCTTTCATCTGTGACAGATCACCGGGGTGACGCTACTCGGTGGTGGTGAAACGGGACTTGATTTCTACGTCCGCAGTAACCTCTGCAACTCATTGACAGGTTCAGTGCCATTCCTCGGGATTGAGCGCTGCCCCCACGAAGCCGCGCCCGGTGGTGATGATCAGGTCGGGTTGCTCGATGCGGCCTGCGATCTTCGCGCACTCGAAATCACGCAATTCGAGGACGAATTGTTCAGGTACGGCGGGCCGGTCCAGGGAGTCGCCGTCGAGGCCCACGGCCGAGTTCGCGCGATCGGCGCCCTGGCAGAGAACTGATACGAACAGGGGGAAGTGTTCCGTCTGCAGCAAAAGATCCGCGTCGTGCACGACACCCGCGACTCCCGCTCCTCCGCCCGTGACCTCGCCGCAGAGGTCGTCCAGGCAGTCGACCAGGGCATCCCAGTTCCGGCCGAAGTAGCCGGGGAAGCGGAGGGTTTCCGCGAAGGTGCGGTAGACGCCCTGTTCGGTCATCAGATCGCGAGCGTCGAAGTGATGGACCAGGCCGCTGCTCGCTGTCACCTCCGACAACCGCCGCTGGACCTCGGCCGAACCCATCGGTGCGAAGACGACCCAGGAGTCCCCACCACGGCCCGTGCCGTCCTTGCCGCTAACGGATTCCCTCCACGAGTTTCTCCAGCGCACGATCGCCCGTCTCCGCAAGGAGTGTGACGCTGTCCATGCCGATGTAGACCGCGCCGTCCGGCGCGATCCCCAGGTAGCTGTTCCGCCGGTCGGCCGACCCGATCGGATAGAGCTGAGTGCCGGCCTCCTCACTGAGCACGTCGAAGATCTCGTCGTCCCATTCGGCAACGGTCGGGTCCAGGCTGAACCCCATCCGGGCCATCGTCTTTCCCGGCCCTCGCTCGCGGCTCTCCAGCCCGCCAAATTCGGCGAGGAACCGGCGGGCCGCGTCGTGGATCCCGAAGCCACCGTGTTCCAGGAGCGTGGCTTCCCACTCCCGAGTAGGCACCGAGCGGCCGGGAAACCAGCCCGCCTCCCGCAGAACACGGTCCGTCTCCGCCGACCACCGCTGCGTGGTATCCGCATTCATGTCTACGTCACCGCCCTGATTCCGAGTTGATCAAGTACATGCTGACACGACGAACACGGGGGCTTCGGCGCGCCGTGCTTCGGGTTGCCGGCCGCGCGGACGTCCACGGAGGCCATGACACCACCCCGCGGATCGACCCCGGCGTGCATGGCGTCCGAGAGAGCCTCCGCCTCGCCGCACCGCCCGTGCTGGTTGCCCGCCGGACGAAGATCCTCCGGAACCCGGTCGTAGGCGGCCTGCACATCGGGATGCAGGTTGGGGTGGTCGCCACCGCCCTTGATACTGGCACCGGTGAAGGGGGTCTTGTGCCCCGGCGCTACCAGCCCCGCCGCGCTCGTCGGCCTGGTCTGTTTGCTCGCTCCTGGTCGTGCTTGCTCTTGGTCGGCCCGCCACCTTGCGGCGTCGAGCGCGTCCTGATCGCAGGAGAGCCCGAACGGATCGACTGCGGTGAACGGATTCCGTACGTAAGCACGCGGGTTCGGGCCGGGGGAGAGGCCCAGGGGGTCCAGCGACGCGTACTGGCCCGTCTCCGGGTCGTAGTGACGCTGGTAGTTGTAGTGGAACGCCGTCTCGGGGTCGTGGTATTGGCCCGGGAACCGTAGCGGGCAGTCTCCGCCTTCCGCGGCCCGGTCGTCGATCGGCGCTCCCCAGACCGTGGTCCGGGCCCGCCAGGCCACCTCACCCGGCTCGCTGACCATCTCGGAGGGAGTACCGACCAGGTCGGTGACGATGGAGTAGAACCGTTCGTCCACCCACTCGTCCGGGAGATCGGGTGACACCACCCTCTCCACCTGCGTGATCGGGCTGAACCGGTCCTGCTCCCAGTCCCACACCGTGCACACAGGCAATTCGTCGCCCGACCTGGTGACCTGCTCGGCCAGTACGAAACCGTCCCAGGCGAAGGTGACCTCTTCCACCACGGTCACGCCGTCCGGAGCCAACCGACGCTTGGCGATGCGGCGGCCGAACGGGTCGTACTCATAGGCCCACTCAGTGCCGTCGGGCGTGGTCACGCCGATCAGACGGTCCTGGCTGTCCCAGCGGTACCGCCAGACGTCCGGCTTGCGCGACAGCCGCTTCCGCCGCCTGACCACTACCCGGCCCTGTGCGTCGTACTCGTAGGCGATGTCCCCGGCCCTGCGGGCCCACTTTCCCACGGCGTTCGGCACGGCACCGATGGGCGAGATCTCGTGCCACTCGCCTTCGGTCAGATTGCCGGCGGCGTCGTACGCATAGCGCTCCGACCAGGTCGCCGCCCGCACACCGGTGACCCGTCCCGATCCGTCGTGGTCGATGAGGCGGTCGCCGCCCAGGAGATCGCTGACCACGGCGACTGTCCCGTCGGACCCGTAACGGTAGGCGCGGTGCTGGATGCGGCGTGGAGCACCCGTGCCGGCCTGACCGTTGTGCGTGACACCGGCGGTCAGGCTCTGCGAACTCAGTCTGCCGTCTGCGTCCCAGGTCTGCGTCAGTGCGACATCGCCCGTGCGGCGCTCGATCTCCCGTCCCGCTTCGTCGTAGCCGAAGGTGACGGTGCGGCCCGCCGTCCGCAGCAGAACCGGCCGGTCGCGTCCGTCATACTCCCATGTGCTCTCGGCGTTCGACGGGGTCAGGCGCCGGACTCGCCTGCCGAGCACGTCGTACTCGGAGCGCAGGGTCGCCCCGTTGCAGGTCTCGGAGAGAACCCTGCCGCGGGCGTCCCGTTCGTACGTCAGCTCCGCGTTGTCGCTGACCACGCGCCGGACATGGCCGACGGCGTCGTACGCGTACGTGGTGACGCCCTCCGGCGTCCGCTGTTCGGTGACTTTGCCGAAGTGATCACGGATGTACTCGATCGACTCGCCCGCGCCATTGGTCTGGCCGACGAGACGGCCGGCGCCGTCGAACCGGTAGCTCTGTTCGCGCCCGCCGAAGTCCCGCTCCCGGACCAGCCGGCCCGCCTCGTCGTAAAAGTAACTCCACTCGGAGCCTTGTTGGTTGATTACCGAGGTGACGCGTAGTTCGCCGTCGTAGTGGAACTCCAGACGCGAGCCGTCGGGCTCGGTGCGGCTCGTCAGGAGGCCGAACCCGTCGTACTCGAAGCGCGTCACCCGGCCCTGGGTGTCCATGTGCTCGAGGAGGTTGCCCTCACCGTCGTACGCGCGCTGTTCCACGGTGCCGTCGGGCCGTATGCGCTTGGTCAGCCGACCTTCTGGCGTCCAGCTCAGCCGGGTGACGGACCCGTCCGGGTCGGTCTGGGCGATGACCCTGCCGAAGGCGTCACGCGCGTATCGCGTGGTCCAGCCCTCGGCATCGGTGGACGCGACAGTCAGGCCCGCCGCGTCGGTCTCCAGCAGGGCGGTACGGCCGAGGGCGTCGGTGACAGCGGCGAGGGCGCCGTTCTCCCGGTACCGATAGGTGACACGGGCGCCGGTGGGATCGGTTTCGGCGATCAGGTTCCCGTGGGCGTCGTACTCCATGTGCCAGACATGGCCGTCGGCTTGAGTGACTGAGACGGGCTTACCGAACGCGTTGTTCTCGGCGGTCTCCAGCCTGCCGTCGGGCCTGGTGACGGAGATCGGCGCGCCCACCTCGTCATAGGCGAAACGAGTTGTGTGGTTCAGCGCGTCCGTCCGTGAGAGCAGCCGGTCGTGACGGTCCCACTCGGAGTATGTGGTGTGACCGAGCGGGTCGGTCACCGCGACAAGCTGGTACAACTCGTTGTACCGGTACGTCGTGGTGTTGCCGAGTGCGTCGGTGTAGCGAGTCTCCTTGTCTTCGGCGTCGTAGACGAGGGAGCAGGAGAGGCGTCCGTCCGCGCCCTCGCCGCGTACACAGCGGTCCTGGTCGTCGTAGGCGAAGCGGTACCAGGAGCCGTTGCGGTCGGTCCACGATGTGATGCGCGCACGATCGTCGTAGGCGAACTCCATCGGCAGGCCGCTGGAGTTGTACACCTCGATGAGGTCACCGTCGGGGCTGTAACCGAAGCGCCTCAGGAGGACGCCCCCGGGACCGTCCTGCGGGCTGTGCAGACGTAGACCGGTGACGCGCCCGCCCTCCGTCTCCACGTCGACGTGACGCCCGCCCGAGTCGCGGACAGAGATCGGTGTGCCGTCGGCATCACGGTCGAAGTCGACCCGAAACCCATTGCGGTCCGTGAGAGTGACGAGGTGCAGCGTAAACGGCTCGTCGGCTGCCGTCGACCGTTGCCGAGCGGTGAAATGGCGTGTGACGCCACTGACCGGGTCGGTGATGCGCAGAGGTGCGCCGGGGCCGCCGTCCATGTCCAGCGGCCAGCGCGGACCCTCCACCGGCAGCACCGATGCGCCGGCCTCGGGTACCGGATAGAGGAGGATCATCCCGTCGTCGGTGGCGAAGGCGGCCCCATGCGCGTCCAGTTCCAGGCGTTCGTCCAAGGTGGAGGCCCATGACGGACCGAAGAACCGGCCCGACTCGTACGTGGACAGGTGCGTACGCCGGAGGACGAGCGGAAGCAGCCCGGGCAGTTCGACATCGGTCTCCGTCATGAACATCTCGCCGGACACCATGTCGATGGGGTCGCCGTTCAGACAGCGGCCCTTGCCGGGCTTGCTCTTGGCGAGGACGTCGTCGGCCTCCTTGCGCAACCCCTTCTCGGCCAGGCTCTTCGCCATGACCTTGAGACCGCCCTTGCCGAGTGTCTTCATTCCCTTGGCGAGTTTGCCGAGGCTGGTGATGCCCTTGCCGCCAGGTATGCAGTCCATGGCGGCGAACGCCACGTCCCATAGGGACGCTTGGCCTTT
>NZ_JBEYJU010000032.1:0-87610 GCF_040703965.1 Streptomyces sp. NPDC006655
GGCGCGCGGGGCGCGGATCCGCGGGAGCGGGTGGTTCGGCATGGGACGTGCTGTCAACCGTGCCGCGCAAGCTCTCTCTCCGCAGAGCTCAGCAGATCTCAGCAGACCTCAGCCGGCCTCAGCCGACCCAACGAGCCCCCGATGTCCGAGTCCCCCGCAGTGACCGCCCGCGGCAGCGTCGGCGTCATGCTTCCGCTCGATCTTCCCGTGGGCGAGGTGGTGCCCTACGTCCGCCGTGCCGAGGAGCTGGGGTTCGACCAGGTCTGGGTGGTGGAGGACCTCGGCTGGCGCGGCGGTGTCGCCCAGGCCGCCACCGTCCTGGCGTCCACCACGCACCTCACCTGGGCATCGGCATCCTGCCCGCCGGGGCCCGCAACGTGGCCTTTGCCGCGATGGAACTGGCCACCCTGGCCCAGCTGCACCCCGGCCGGGTGATCGCGGGCATCGGCCACGGCATGCCCGGCTGGATGCGCCAGGTCGGGTCCTGGCCCGCCAGCCCGCTGACGCTGATCAAGGAGTACGTGAGAGCGCTGCGCCTGCTCGTCGCCGGTGAACCCGGCCCCGAGAACGGCCGGTACGTACGCTGCGAGGGCGTCGTCCTCACCGAGATCCCGGACATCGTGCCCCCGGGTGCTCCTGGGTGTGCGCGGCCCCAGGTCGCAGGCGGTCGCAGGCGAGGTCGCCGACGGACTCCTCCTGGCCGAGCCGGCCGCCCCCGGCTACATCACCGCTTCCCTGCGCAATCTGGGCCCCGACGCCGCCGCGGGCTCTCCGGAGATCGTCGTCTACGACGCCGCCTCCGTGGACGACGACGAGGAGGCCGCCCTGACGCGGGTCCGTGCGGCTCTGGAACCGGTCGGTGAGCCGCAGTGGGCCGCGCACATCGACCTGGGCTGCCGCGGAAGAACTTCAACGGGCCGTCGGCGATGACGTACCGGGTGTTGGGGCTCCGCCGCCCCAGTACTCGAAGGTGAGCATCCATCTGCCGTCCGACATGGGGACGACGTTGGTCATGCCCGGCCGCCGCCGATCTCGGTCTTGCCGCCGCCCATGTCCTGGACGGCCCCGGAGACATCGACGACGGCGTCGCTCCAGCTGGCGCTTCTCCCCTCCCAGGTCCGGTGCACCAGGATCTGGCCATGCGAGTCGGTGGCCGTGTCGTTGGCGGGATCCTTCTTCGGGACGCCGGTGACCGGGTCGAAGCCGGCGTGGTCGTTCTCGTCGGAGTAGGAACAGACCAGCTTGCCGTCGTAGACCATGAGGTAGGGCTCCCACAGGGGGTTCACCCGCCGGTACGTGTTGGCGGCGACGTTCTGCCTGACGGCGCCGGCGCTGCCGCCCCGGGTGTCGCTTGTCACTCGGCCTGGCCGGGGGCGGTGAAGAGGTCGAGGAATCCGGCCGGTGCGTTGTCGCCGATCATGAGGTTCAGCATGTCGTGCGCCTCGGCGTAGAAGGGTTCGGTTCGGGGGAACAGCGCCTCTTCGTAGGCGGTGAGAGCCGCCTCGACGTCGTGGGGGTGAGCGGCGATCGCCTTGCCGAGTTCGGCGCCGTCGAACATCGCCAGGTTTGCGCCGTCACCGGACGGCGGCATCAGGTGTGCGGCATCGCCGAGGAGCGTCACTCCGGGCACGCGCGCCCATCGGTGTCCGTCCGGGAGTGTGTGGACCGGGCGGGCGACCGGAGCGGTCTCGCCGTCGGTGATCAGCGCGGTGAGCTCCGGGGCCCAGCCGTCGAACTCGGCCGCGATCCGGGCGGTCGCGGCGGCGGCGTCGGTGAAGTCGATGGCGGCGATCCACTCGGCGGAGCGGTTCAGCTCGACGTACGTGTGCAGGATGTTCCCCGCCTCGCGGTGCGCGATGATCCCCTTGCCCGGAGCCAGTGCGTACATCGCGCCGACACCGACCGTCTCGGCCGCCGCGGGGTGCCGCTCGTCGGCGTCGTACAGGTAGATGTCGATGAATGTCGTGCCGGTGTAGCGGGGCTCGGCGTCGGAGAGCAGTGGGCGGACCTTCGACCAGGCGCCGTCGGCGCCGACGAGCAGACCGCTGGTCACGGTCGTGCCGTCGGTGAAGGTCAGCTCGTGCAGGCCGCCGCCGAGGGACCGGACACCGGTGGCCTTGTGTCCCCACCGGACCGTCTGATCGGGCAGGGAGTCGAGCAGGATCCGGCGCAGGTCTCCGCGGAGCACTTCGGGACGCTGCCCCGTGCCGTCGTCGGGAGCGTCGAACAGGAGCTTGCCGTCCTGGTCGAGCACGCGCGACGCCTCGGCGCCTGCGTGGATGATCGCCCGGAACTCGTCGGTGAGGCCGGCGTCGGCGAGCGCACGCTGTCCGTCGGCCTCGTGGATGTCGAGCTGGCCGCCCTGCATGCGGGACTTCTCCGAGGGATCGGCCTCGTAGACCGTCGCAGGGATGCCGTGGACGTGCAGGACCCGGGCGAGAGTCAAGCCGCCGAGGCCGGCGCCGACGATGGCGATCGGATGGTGGCTGGTGTTCATGGGCTTCCTCGTTTCCGCACGGCGCAGCGTCGGGCACGCACCCGACATCCATATGGACCGGCGTTCCATTAGGAATATGGAACACCGGTCCATGGTGTGTCAAAATGAGGGCATGCAGCGGACGCGAGGAAGAGCACCCACCGGGGGGCGCGCCGACGCCCTCTCACAAGAGCTGATCGTCGGCGCGGCCCTCCCACTGCTGGACGAGCTGGGCGAGCGGGGGCTCACCTTCAGGCTGCTGGCCAAAGAGCTGAAAACCGGGCCCGGCGCGCTGTACTGGCACGTGCCGAACAAGGACGAGCTGGTCGCCCTGGCCGCCGATCAGGTGCTCGGCCACGCCTTCGCCGCGCACCCGAGCCTTGAGGAAGAGGCCGGCTCCGGGCTGCGCGCGCTTGCCCTCGCCGTCTTCGACGCCCTTGACCGGCACCCGTGGGCGGCGTCCCACGTCTCCGCACCACCCACGCTGGCGAACGCACTGCGCCTGCTCGACCGCATCGGCACTCTGGTCGCACGCACCGGGCTGCCGGCCGACCGGCATTTCGCGGTCTCCACCGCGATCTCCTACTACATCACCGGCGTCAGCGCCCAGATCATCACCCCGCGCATCACCCACGACCCGACCGTCAGCCGCGACGACTTCCTCGCCCGGACCGCCCGACACTGGGAAGAACTCGACCCGGCCGACTACCCCTTCCTGACCCGCACCACCCAGCACCTGCGCGACCATGCCGATCGTGACCAGTTCATCGCCGGCCTCGACATGCTTCTGAACGGCCTGAACACGACCGCGGACCCGCGACCGCCCGCATGACACCGCGATCCAGGCGGTGCGGAGTCGATCGCTCGGCCGTCCGCACCGCCGTGCACCGTGGCGAACTGGGGCAGTGAACTTTGACGACGCATCTGGACCACAGCAGCGCCGCGGGCCCAGTCGCCTCCGCCACCAAGATGTCGGAGGAGTCGCGTACGCCTTCCACCCGCGCAGCGGTCCCGGGAAACAGCACATCCTCAACCGTCTTCTCGCCACGGTAGGAGGCACGTTGCCGAAACGATCCCGCGTTCCTGCTCCCGACCTGGGCATGCACAGAACTGCAGCCAGAGTCTTGGATTCGGCCAGGGCTACCCGTCGCCCCACTTGGGCCGACGTTGAACAATGGTGAGGGGCCCGGTCAGCAGGCTCTGAGGGCCGGACCCTGCGAGTTTGCTCCGTACCGTCGCACGGGCGACACCCGATCATCCAGAATCGGACTTAACGTCCTCTCACTTCCGACGGACGCAAGGGGGACGACGGCACGGCGGGCAGCGACCGACGGCGAGCGGTGACGGTACGGCCGGCCGGGCGGCGGCCGGGGTCCCGCGGGGTCAGGATCAAGACGGCGCCCGCCGGACCGACAGGGATTCGGCAAGGGTGGCGCAGCATCGACTGGGGCAGAGCGGGCACCATCACCGCGGTTGTCGCCGCTCCCGCGGGACTGCTCCTCACGGGCGTCTTTTCGCTCTACGATGCGCTCGTCGCTCAAGGCGACCTGGGACAGGCGCGCCAGACGACCGATCAGGAAACCCGCACCCGGGCGCCACGCGTGTCCTACCGGACGGATTTCTTGACCCTCTTCGTCAAGCGCATCCATGACATCAACAGTTCGTCCGATCCGGTCATCGAGGCCGATCTGCTCCTGGCGCCAGCGGAGGCGGGACAAGTGTGCCCTGGCGGGAGCCCGCACGGAAGGAGACGGTACGCGGCGGCGGCCGGCGGTACGCCCCGGACAAGTGACCGCCGGTCAGAGTCAGCGACGGGCTGGCACGAGCGGTTCGCCAGCTGGTGCAAGAGGAGGGGCGTGAGGTCCCTGGGCGGGCACAATGAGGCCCGTGCGAGGGAGCAGTGGCCGATGTTCACCCGAACGGACCGGCTGATACTCGCTCCCTTGCTGGTGGTTGCGGTGGCGGCGGTGGTCAGGTTTGTGACCGTCCGTCCGCCCGGAATGGAATGGGCGTGGCCCAGGGCCGAGGAACAAGCCCATTGCCGCCGGAGGCCGCGCCGGCTACCAGTCAGCACTCCGGCCTTGGCCATGCTGGCAGTGGGCATAGCCACCGCGTTGATCACCGCGCGTGCCGGATGTGCGCGACGTCGGCGGGTTCGGAGGCCGCGATGGTGAAGGAAGAACGGTCTTACGCCATGAGTCTGCAGCGGCAGATGAGGCTCCACGCGATGGCCGTGAAGGCCAGGAAGTGTTCGGTCCTTGCGTTCGCGCAACGGCCGCCGTAGCCCGAACGGATAGCTCGCGCGGGGCACGGGAGACTCGAGAAAGTGAGGAAAGGAGCCTGGCGGGACACGTGCCGACTGCGCAACGCATGCGACGCTATTGCATGCCATTTCGTGAGTTCACCAGCCTGCACCCCTTGCGACCGCATACGGTGTTCCCGCCCCCGCACACACTGCCCGGCACGGCGGAAAGCGGCGGCGAGCACCAGATGCACGGGACGGGAGACAGACCGGGATGACACAGGCCGCGGTGAGCGATGCGGACGGACGGGTACCGGGACGCCGCTGGACGGTACGTCTGGACTCTGCCGGCCGCGGCAGTGCAGCGGTACGCATCTCGTGCAGCCGCCCCGCCTGTGCCGAGCAACGTCTTCCGTCCGCGGCCGCCGGCCGTGCGCACGCGGTCGCCCACCTCAAGGCCCACCTGCGCGCGGCCCCCGTCCCGACGGCCGGGGCGGACTGCGCGTGCAAGGCCGACGGCTGCCACACACACCTGCCGGACACCGGCAGGCACGCGCGTTCCGAACCATGGCGGTGCGGCGGTCCGGTCGTCCTGGCCGTGATCACCGACCGGGAAGGACGGTGGTGGCACGCCATGGAGTGCTGCTCGCGGTGCGCGGCCGCCACCCCCGGCGCCAAGACCGTGGCCACCTCCCGGGCGGCCGGGCCGCCTCCCCACGGCCGCCCGGCCCCCACAACCACGGGCGCCGGCGCGGGCGCGCCGCAGTTCTCCGACCACCAGGTCATTGCCGGCCCGCTCCCTGCTCCCCGCTCCGCACCTGCGCGACGCCGCCCACAGGCGAAGATCGCCCAGCGCGTCATCCCCCACGACCTGCGGCCCGTGGCGCTGCGCGACGAACTCATCGAACTCGGCAGCCTCTTCCGCGCCTACCAACAGCGCGACGAGCCGGACCTGGCCCTGCTCGCCGGTCTCCAGGAACGCAAGGCCCGCGCCTTCACCGCCTGGGCCGATGTCACCTGCGAGGGCGTCCTGCGGTGGGAGGCCCGGCGAGCCCAGCAGGCCGCTGCCGCCGCCCGCCTCCAGCACCAGCACCGCACCGGCATCGCCGGCGACGACGGGCCGGCCGTGGCCCGGCTGTTGACCGTTCCCACGCAGTGGGAGCACGCGCGCTCTGTCCTGGCGCACGTAGCCGACCATACGCCGCTGCCCGGACCGGACGCACGGCTGCTGGTGCTGATGCTGACCCTGCGCACCGCGCACACCGGCACCGGCAACCTCGTCGGCCAGGACCTCACTGCTCTGGGATTGACCGATCCAGAGGACCTTGTTGAGGACCTGGCCGGCTGCGGCTGGCTCACCCTGCCCGGCACCGCCGACGACCTGCTCGCCTCGAGGCCCGAGAACCCCACCCCGATCAGCGTCCCCTCCCTGGCGCCCCCCAAGGACGGGTCGGGCCCGTTCACGTTCGGCAGGAAGATGAGGCCCAAGCTCTCCGGCTGGGCCCAGAAGGTCGTCTCGGACAAGAAGCTCCGCAAAGCCAAGGCCGCCGCCGGCGCCCGCCTGCTCGCCCTGACACTGGCCACCAGGACCGACGCCTCGGGCATCCTCGGCGCCGGTGGCCAGGGCATCGCCTTGAACACTCTCACCGCCCAAGCCGCGGTAGATGTCGGCGAGCTGCAGCACCTGGTCGACCAGCTGACCGCAGCGGACTGGCTCACCGACGCCACCCTCACCGATGACCAGCTCACCGGACAGCTGACCGAACGCGTGCTCCCGCTCACCTGTCCCCTCCAGGCTTGAAGCAGGACCCGTCCGAGTGAGCCCCCGGTGGTGTCGTTTCGTCCCTGGCCGTGGTTGTGTCGGATGCTGACCGGAACTGGCCCGAGGCGGGCCACATTCCGACCGCCGCCCGGTCCGGCGTACCCATAACGCAAGGCCTTTGTCAGGACCGCCCCTGGCGTTTCGTTCGTCAGGCGATCCGGCGTCGTACGGCCTCTCGATGGGTCGGATCCAGCGCGGGGGCGCTGCCAGGACACCGCGGAACCGGTACCTGCACCAGCCGCAGCAGGGTCGGCCAGTCACATGCAGCGGTTCCATCGAGTACAGCGGTGACGCGAGCTGCCTGAAGACGCCATTGCGAGGCGATGCAGATGTGCTGGGCGGCAGGCTGACCCGCGCGTATGTGAAGCGTGCGCAGGGCTGCCATGAGCCGTTCGCAGCGTGTGCCTGAGTACTGATGCCGTCCAGCACGTCGATCTCGTCCTGGCCGGTGGACGGATGGTGAGACGGCCGCCGTCGGAGCTGTTCCGTCTCCCACACCTTGCGCAGGGGTACGACGGGGCCGTCCCCGCAGGCCCGCGCGAACCGATCGGTGATCTTCCAGGACGGTACCCGGTGGCCGCTCAGCATCCGGCTGAGGTACGACGCCGAACAGCGGGATTGCCGGGCCAGTTCGTGCAGGGGGCAGCTCGGAGGCGCGGGCGAGCGTGGGCAGGACGGCTGCCAGACGGTTGTAGGCCGCGCCGGCGGCTTCGGCTTGGTTGGGGAGGTCGTCGTCCTGCCTGCTCGTGTCCCCAGCTCGCAGTGAGGTCGGCAGGGAGGGCAGGTGTCCCACCTGTGGCAGCCGGCGCACGATGTGGTCATCTGTGTGCCGGCGCCCGGCGGTGTCCTCGCTGATGCTCAGTCCGCGATGTCGGGTGCCCCCCTCTGACAGCGCCTAACACGAGGTGGATCAGTCCTGGTTGCCTTGTCCCGGACGGGAGTTGAGCGTTCGGTCCGGAGTGGGGACGTCGCCGTGGACCGTGTCGGATGAGCTGTCGGACCGTGGAGCCGCTGCTGCTGCCGCAGCGTGAGCGCAGGTTCCGGTATCCAGGTCGCAAGCCGTTGCCGGACCGGGCGGTGGTGTGCGGGATCTTGCATGTGCTGCACACCGGGATCCAGTGGGAGTATGTACCCAAAGACCTCGGCTTCGGGTCGGGCATGCCGTGCTGGCGCAGGCTGCGGGGCTGGAACGAGGCCGGCGTCTGGCAGCGGTTGCACGAGATCCTGCTGGCCGAACTGAACGCGGCCGCACGTCTGGACTGGTGTCCCGCTGCGTGGTCGACTCCTCGCACGTCAGGGCGCTAAAAGGGGGCAGCACACGGGCCCGTCGCCGGTTGACCGGGGACGAGCCGGCTCCGAGCATCACTTGACCACCGACGGCCACGGCACCCCGCTCGCAGTGTTGCTGACCGGCGGCAACCGCAACGACGTCACCCAGCTCCTACCCCTGCTCGACGCGATCCCGCCGGTCCGCGGCCGGGTCGGGCATCCTCGCCGGAAGCCGGACTCGCTGTTGGCCGACCGCGGGTACGACCACGACATCTACGGGGACCGGGTCCGCGCCCGCGGCATCGTGCCCGCGATCGCCCGCCGCGGCACCCTGCACGGCACCGGACCGGGTCCCTGCCGCTGGGTCGAGGAGAGGAGTTTCGCCTGGCTGCACGGCTTCCCTCGCCTGCGCATCCGCTGGGAACGGCGAGTCGGCATCCAGGAAGCGTCGCTCAAACTCGCCTGCCGCCTCATCACCGATCGGCAGCTCAGGGCAGTGCGCTGACACTGGAACCGCTGGGCACACCGTGGATGTCCGTGCGCCCAAAGGCACGGGGTACGTCTACGTGCTCGAGGACACCGGCCCCGCGTCGTACGTCACGGTCGGCGCAACCAGCCAGCCACGGACCCGCTTCGAGGCGCTGGGCTCCGACGCCCACCGACTCGGCTCGGCCGTAACGCGAGCGTGGTTCTCCCCCGCACACCACAGCACCGAAACCAAGCCCTCCGCGCTTGCCGGGCACAATCCTCCACAGCCACGCCACGAGGCGAGTACTCCCCCATCTCACCTTCGGAATAGCACGTCGCGAAGCGATCAAAGCGTCCTCGGCTTCCACGACAGGCCACGAGCCATGCCCACCATCCCCGTAGCAGGACTCCACGAGCCGCTTCCCGCGTGACGGGTGTCCACTGGATCTTGACCGTTTGCCATCGGACTTTGACGGACGCGAGTTTGTGTCATCGGAGTGTGATCATCGCAGGTCAGTGTCTCAGCGCGCCTTCGGTGCGCTGAGACACTGACCTGCACTTATATGCAGTCCTCGTAAACGTGCAGGTCAGAGCCTTGCGATCGTCGTGCAGGCTGCTCGGTTTGTGGGGACGGGGGGTCAGGAAGGCTTGACCGCCGAGACCGGGGTGACGGTCACCTTGTTGTCGCACTCGGCCCACACCCCGTCGTTCAGGGCGACCTGGTGCTTCCCGGAGTGCGGCAGCCCGATGACCATCGTCGGGTACGTCACCGGGTCCTTGCCCGACAGGCAGTAGCCGTCGCCCTCCCCCTGGACCTGGACGAAGGTCAGCTTCACCCACGCCTTGCCGTGCGGCCGGACCGTCACGGCGGCCGCCCTGCCCGTGCGGGTGACCTTGAGCGGGGTGTTGTGGGCGGGGGAGCCGTTACCGGCGCCCGCGACCGTCGGATGGCCCTTCAGGACGCACGTCCTCCGGGAGACGTTGGTGAACTGCACGACCGCCGCCCCGGTCCCGGTCCCGACGGGCCGGTGGACGGCCTGCCAGGCGCTGACCTGGAGGGCGGAGGCCGGGCAGGCGGGCGGCGGGGTGGAGGTGGCGGTGCTCGCCGCCATGGCAGTGCCGGGCAGGATGCCGGTCACCGCCGCCGTGACGGCCGTCACCGCCGTCGTCGCCAGAGCCGCCCTGCGAATGCCGTTGCTGTATCGCATGCTGTCGTCCCCCTGAGTCGTCTCGTCCGCGGGTTTCGGTCGTCGGTTGGTGCCCGCGGTACGCGTGGTCGTGCTACATGAGTGCAGACAGGGCAGGAGAGCGGCAGGGTTCCGGGCGGCGACACCTTGTGACAGAGCGGTGACGACAGGCTGCACCCGTGAAGATGGCCGCTCCCGGCGCGCACCGAAGGTGCGCTGAGTCGCTGGCCTGAGGTGATCAAACTCCGATGACACAAACTCGCGTCCGCCAAAGTGCGATGGCAAACGGTCAAGATCCAGTGGCACGGGACAACGGGGTGCCGGGCGCCGCCATGTCGCCGGGCTCGGCGTAGTCGGCAGACGTCCGTTTCGTGTCACTCGAGGTATAGGGGGGGCGAACGGGCGGTTCCTGATCATGTCCGTTGTGCCTCAGAGTCCTTGCGTCTCTCACCTCGGCACCGTCGGGTGGAGCGAGCCGACTGCACCAGGAGATGATCCTGTGCGTGGCTGAACAGGCAGGGTCAGACGCGGACGACGCTTGTGCATGGGCTGAGAGGCTGGGTTGGGCGTTCGGACTCATAGCGGAGGATCCGGCTGCGAGAGGTGCGGCGATCGTCCATCTGGCGAAGGCCCAGCGGCAGGTCGCGGACGCTCTCGCCCAATCGAACGAGATGTGGCTTCTGACGCGGCACCTGGGAACGGACGAGCAGTACCGGGAGCCGGCCTTTCTGCAGGCGCGCCGGAGGTATGAGCAAGCCCAGAGACGTTCGCTGCCTGATGGGGTGTGGGGTGGTCCTGTGGGCGGCGATATGGCGACGTGGCCGGGGCTGCCCTATGACATCCGCCGACCTCTCGCACTCCTCGGCCTCGCGTGATCACCAAACGGACGCCTGCCGACTACGCCGAAGCCCTGAGCTCCGGGCCGGTTTGTTCAGTGCCAGTAGCTGGGCGTGTTCCCGCCGGGCTGCTGCCACGCCCACACACCCAGAGCGATCACGGCAGCGATGACGACCACGACGAGCAGGAAGCAGCCGAGGCCACCGCGCCGGTTACGACGAGTGAGGTCGCCCACAGATCCCCCGAGGAGTCGAGATGGCTCTGCATCCGAGCGTGACCGGGACCCGGGCTCCCGGGCTCCCGGGCAAGACCACATCCGGGCCTGGATCCACTTGCGCCTTACGGGCATGCCACCTCAAGGACCGCTTTTCCGGGTATCCGCCGCCCGCGGAGCGCCTTCGCCGCCTCGTTGAAGCGGTCCCAGGATCCTTGCCAGCCGATCTCGACGGTGAGGGCCCCCTCGGCCGCCAGCTCGGTGAGGACGGCCAGGTCCGCGCCGGTGTCACCTTCGATGACGAAGGAGGTCAGCGATTTCGACGGGCCGACGGTCGCATACGGAGGGAAGACCGCCGGCTCCCCGGAGGCCCAGCCGACGCTCTGCACACTCCCTCCGGGAGCGAGCAGGTTCCACGCCGCGACCAGCTGAGGGCCGCCGACGCTGTCGATGACCACGTCGACCGGTCGCTCAAGTCCCTCCAGCCCGGTCAGCACCTCGTCGGCGCCGGCTTCGGCCAACCCCTCCCCACGGGCGGCCGAGCCCACTGACGCGATCACGTGGGCACCGGCCCGCGCCGCCAGCTGGACGGCGAACCGGCCGACTCCCCCCGAGGCGCCGGTGATCAGCACCCTCTTTCCCGGCCCGACCCCGGCGGCCCGCAGCGAGCGCAGTGCGGCCACTCCGGCGACCGGCAGGGCGACCGCCTGCGCCGGTTCCAGGTCTTTCGGCAACGCGGCGAGCGCCCCCACGTCGATGGCGACGCGCTCGGCGAACGCCCCCTTGGTCAGGGCCACCACCCGGGTACCCACCCTCGGGCCGGTTCCGTCGGCTGCGGCTCGAACCACCGTTCCCGCCGCGTCCGAACCAAGTACCGCACCTACAGGGACCCGACCGGAGCGGGCGTCGTTGAGGTCGCCGTAGTTCAACGAGGCGTGTGAGACGTCCACCAGGACCTGGCCCGGCCCGGGCACCGGGTCGGCAATCTCGGCGAGGCGGACAGCGGCGGGCGCGGACGGATCGACGACGAGAGCACGCATGGACACGTCTTCTTCCTTTGGTTCACCACGTGTTACGGGAGTCATCATCGGTAACCTTGCTCGTCGGCGGAAGGAGGCACATTGATGTCACGCAGTCACACGCGTGTGGCCGAAGCGTTGAGGGACGAGGCCTGCCCGGTCACCGAGGTACTCGACCGCGTGGCGGGCAAGTGGAGCATCGGGATCCTGATCGCCGCCGCCCACGGCCCGGTCCGCTTCACCGAACTGGAACGCGCCATCAACGGCATCAGCCGGCGGATGCTCACTCTCAACCTGCGCAGGCTGGAGCGGGACGGACTGCTCGTCCGCACCGTGTATCCGACCGTGCCGCCCAGGGTGGAGTACAGCCTCACCCCCATGGCCCGGGAGCTCCACACCTCACTGACCGGGCTGGTGGGCTGGGCCGAGCGGCATCGGTCCGCGGTCGCCGAGGCCCGCGCCGCATACGACGCCACGGCGGAACAAGGAATCGACGCCGACTGAAGCATCGCGCCGCAACGTCGTCGACGCCATCCGTTACGTCAACGACAGCGGTGCAAGTGGCGTGCCGTTCCTGTCGACTTCGAGATTCCGTGGCGCACGGTCGGCCTCGACGGCGTGAAGCTGATCAACAGGCGGAAGCGGCCCTTGGCCGTCGACATGCGGGGCATGGCTCTGGCCGTGAGGGTCACCAAGGCCTCGCCGCACGACAGCCTCCCCGGCCGCGACCAGCTCTTCCGGCTGAGGCTGACGCAGTCCGAACTCGCCCTCTCCTGGGCCGACTCAGCCTACGGCGAGTCCCTCGCCGACTGGTCCCTTCCTCGGGATCACGCTCAAGACGCTGCTCCGCCGAAAGGACCAGGACGGCTCCGCCGTCCTGGCGATGAACGCCGCCTCACCCGCCCTCCCCGACCACCGCGCACAGAGCCGCACCCCGTCGAACCGGTGAAGTCTGCCGCACCCCGAGCCCATACGCCTTCGGATGCGGCAGCCACAGCCGATCCGGCCGGCCTCCACCTCGTTGCGCTGACTGCCGGCCACGCTCGCTTGGTGAGTAATCCGCCTTGTCGTGGTCCCGGCTCTCAGGGCCTGCAGTGCCTGGGTCCCCGATGCACCGGTCACGGTCGGAAGGCGGCGGGTCACTTGTCGGACGGACACGGGGTATCCATCCGGGAGAGCCAGGCGGTGAGCAGCCCTTCGAGCGCCTCGGTCTCCGCGGGCGTCAGCAGGTCCAGCAGGCGGCGTTCGTTGCGCATGTGGTCGGTGAACGCCCGGTCGATCAGCTCACGTCCCGGGCGGGTGAGGGCGACGATCCGGCCGCGCCGGTCGTCGTGGGAACGGCGGCGGGTGACGAGTCCGGCCCGCTCCAAGCGGTCGATTCTCTTCGTCATCGCACCGGTGGTGACCATGGTGTGCGCGGCGAGTTCACCGGGTGCCCGTTCGTAGGGCTCGCCCGCGCGGCGCAATGCGCACAGGACGTCGAACTCTCCCTCAGCGAGGCCGTAACGGCCGTAGACGAGGCAGAGCTCCTCGGTGAGCTGGTCGGCCAGGCGGTGCAGCCGACCGATCACTGCCTGGGGGGTGATGTCGACGTCGGGCCGTTCGCGGCGCCAGTCGGCCTGGATACGGGCCACACGGTCCAGCGGTTGCGGATCGTCCATGAGCACATATTAGCTTCCCGAGAAGCTATATTGTCTTCCATGGAAGCTAATATGGGTTGGGTGACGCTGACCGCTGTCGCGCCGGTGACCTGGGGGGCCAACTACTTCGTCACCCACGAGTTCCTGCCCGCCGACCGCCCGCTCTACGGGGCGGCCCTGCGGGCGCTGCCCGCCGGCCTCATCCTGCTGGGTCTGTGCAGGCAGCGGCCTCGCGGCGCATGGTGGTGGCGGTCCACGGTGCTCGGGATACTCAACGTGAGCGTGTTCTTCGTCCTCGTCTATGCCGCCTCCCAACTGCTCCCGACGAGCATCGCCTCGACCGTCATGGCGGTGTCCCCGCTGGCGATGATGCTCATTGCCTGGGGCCTGGTGTCCGAGCAGCCCGGCATCGCACACCTGGCCGGCGCCGCGATCGGACTCGGCGGGGTCTGCCTCATGCTGCTCACAGGGGTTGAAGGAGTCAGCGTGCCGGGCGTCCTCGCTTCGGCCACGGCCATGCTGGTGTCATCATTCGGCCACATCCTGGCCAAGCGGTGGAGCGCCGATGTGGACGTACTCGCCTCGACCGCCTGGCAGTTGACCGCCGGAGGGCTGTTCCTGCTCCCGGTCGCCGCAGCTGTGGAAGGCCCTCCGCCCGCGCTCTCCAGGTCAGCGCTCCTCGCGTTCGGCTACGTCTCCCTGGTCGCCACCGCGCTGGCCTTCACCGCCTGGTTCACCGGTCTGCGGCGCCTTCCCGCGGGAACCGTGGGCCTGATCGGACTGCTCAACCCCGTCACGGGCGTGCTGCTCGGCACGGTGGTCGCAGGAGAGGTCCTGACAGTCCAGCAACTGAGCGGGCTGGTACTGGTCCTGGTCGGCGTCGTCCTCGGCCGACCAACCCGCGCGGGACGACGCAACGGCAGCCAGGTGCCTCCCCATCCCGCATCCGATGAGCTTGTTGTTCAACCACAGGCGTTCGGCGAGGTCGAGGCAAGGGTGACCTGAGAGATACCGTCGCTCCTCCGCCGACGTCCAACTGGGCAAGGACCAGGCCGGTGGTGTGCTCCAGCGCGGCCAGCAGGTGAACCTTGCGGTCCTTCGCCTTGGCCGCGCCGCGCAGGCTTTTGCCGTCCACTGCCGGGCCTCGCAGCCCCGTCGTTCTCGGGCGTGGGTCGGCGAGCCTGTGCCCGACCGCCCGGCCCAGCCCGTCGCCGTCGGATCCATTCACCGACCGCCAGCAGCGAGGTCGCTCCGGTCGGCACCGCGCACGGGGTGAGAACGAGCACGACGGCCGGCCGGTGGCGCACCCCCCGCGGGTCACGCGGGTCCGGCACCCCGGCCAGCCGCTCCACCGGCCCGGGACCCCCACGGGACCGACCTGCTGGTTCTCACGGAGTCAGCCAAGGGCAAGCCGGCTCAGAGATGATGCGTCGGCAGGCACGGTCTTCCACTCGGATCACAGGGCGTACACAGCTCCATGGTTTTGGGAGACCGTGCCTGTGACCTCCCGGAGGACGATGACCGCCAAGCCGACGGATTGTCACGAACCGAACGCCCGAGCGGCGATGCTGACCCCTTGGGTGAGCCCCGCCAGGGCAATCACCACCTGGGCCATCCGATCGCAATCGAGTTGAGAGGTAGCGCGTCTGTGATCTTCGGGGCCAAGTAGTGCGAAAAAGCTGTCCTGTGGAGCTCTCAGGTGAGCCCTCCTTCGCGGAAGGCGGAAGGCCGATGTCATTCGGAACGGGGGACGGGAAGATGCGCAGCAAGGCGGGACTCGACGGTCGGCTTAGGTTGGCGGTTCGGGCCGGCGACGCCGAGGCCGTGCGCGATCTGCTGGACAGGGGCGCGGATCCGGATACGGCGCACGCGAACGGGCTGCCGGTGCTGTGCGTTGCGGTGGCGGCGTACGACGATGCGGTCGCCGAGGCGTTGGTGGAGGGCGGCGCGGACCCCGACCGGGTGCTGCCGGACGGGACCACGCCTCTGTCGCGTGCCATCGACGGCGGCTCCCCTGCGGTCTTCTCGGCGGTGCTGGGTAAGGAGCCCCGGTTGCGGCTTGCGGAGCCCGCCCGTGAACGTCTGCTCGCCCTGGCGCGGAGCTGGTACGAGGCGGGCGCGGCCGAGGAACTACGGCGCAGGACAGGCACGCCGGTTCCGGTCGCGACGGCCCGGGTCAAGGACGGCGAATACGACCTGGTCGATCAGGTCTCGGTCGGCGATCTCGTCGCGCGGGCTGGGCACGGCGCCATCCTGACCTCGCTGGAGTGGGCCTTCCGTGTTCTGACCCCTGTCGACGAGCTGATCGCCCGCGCTGTCGAGCATCGGGATGAGGAGCATGTGGACTGGTCCGCGGTCTGCTGGATCCTCACCCAGCGTCGCAGCTTCGAGACCTGGTCTGCCGTGGTGGCCTGTCGTCACGACCCGGACCGGATGCATCGCGAGCTCGTGCTGGACTACCTGTGGAGGCGGGAGATCTCCGACATCGGCTCCTCCTACGAGAAGGAGGAGAGCGAATTTCTGGCCGCCTGGGCAGCGAGGAGACGGACGGCGAGATGCTGGCGAAGGTGCTCGACGTCTTCACCGGGCATGACCATCCGGACCAGGAGGCCACCTTCCTTCGCTACGCGGGCCACCGCGACCCGCGTGTACGCCGCGAAGTGCCCTACGCCCTCTGGGGCGACCACGGTCCCCGATCGCCTGCGGCCAGGGCGGCCCTGCTCACTCTCATGAGTGACCCGGACGCCGAGGTGCGGCTCAGGGCCTGCACGCTGAGCATGCGGGACGGTGGCCTCCGCCCGGAGGCCACCCGGGCGCTGCTGCCGCTGGTCGAGGCACCGGATGCTCGTGTGCGAGGCGCGGCCGCGGGGGCGCTGGCCGTCTCCCCGGACCGTACACCTGTCGTCGCCGACGCCCTGGTGGCGTTGCTCGGTGACGAGGACCAACTCGTGCGTCTGGAGGCCGCCTACGGTCTCGCCCTGCGCGACGGCCCGCACACCGGCGAGGCCATCGAGCGGGTGGGGTCTCTCGGAGATGGCTTCAAGGACGACCATCGGACCGCCATGCTCTGGTCCTGGAGATGGCGAAGGCGCACCCAGGCGACGAGTGACGACTGGTCGCCATGAGCACCCGGCGGTCTCGCGGTCGATGTTTGTACGCACCCGAGGTAGGTGGTTAGAACGCTGCCCGGTGTGGCCGCTGGAACGACCCGGTGTGGACCTTGTCCAGATGAGTCCGGAGCGCCGCCCTCAGGCCTCGGGGGTCCTCGACCGCGAGATGGGCGGTGTCGAGGATTTCCAGGGTGGCGTCCGCGATGCCCGACGCGAGCTCCTGGGCGTGCGTGTCGGGGGTGGCCACGCCGTGGCCCCCCCGATGACGAGTGTGGGGGCGGAGCTACGCCTCAGGTCCGTGCGTATGTCGTAGGTGGCCAGAGCGTCGCAGCACGCCGCGTATCCGTCCGGGTCGGCGTCGGCCAGGTTGCGGAGCAGTCTGCGGCCGAAGGGGGTGTTGGCGGTGGCCGGCGTGGCGAACCAGCGGCCGGGGCTGGTCGCCAGCAAGGGAGCGGTTCCCTCGGATCTCACCAGGGCGGCGCGCTCGTGCCAGAGGCCAGCAGTGCCGAAGTGCGCGGAGGAGCGGATCATGGCCAACGACGCGACCCGTTCGGGCCGATGAGCCGCCAGGTGCGCTCCGATGGCACCGCCCAGGGAGATGCCCGCGTAGTGGAACCGGTCCCAGCCGTGGTGGTCGGCGACGGCAAGGACGAGCGAGGTGAGGTCGTCGATCGTCGTGCGGCCGGGTCTGGGGTGTCGCAGGGGGCTGGTCCTGGAGCCGCCGTCACCTACCAGATGGTCCGCACCTACATCGCCACCCTGCGCGCCGCACCGCCGCAGGCGCCTCCTCCTCCACCGACCGTGCGGCGGGTCACCGGACCCACAGACTGGCGGAGCCGATGGACTGCTGGGCCCACCATGCGGCCCAGGGGGGCGTTCGGGGCCTGGAGGTGCTCCTGCGCGACGACATCTGCCAGGTGTGTAGCCGGCCGCGCTCACTGGGCTGCCCGGGTGCCGTTGCCGTAGGTGTCCGGGTCGACGGGCTGCTGGGCCTTGGGCAGGTGGGCGACGACGAGCAGGTAGGAGTCGGTGACGAGTTCCCTCACGAGCTCCTGGCCGACGCCGTCCCCGCCCTCCAGCGTGATCCAGTGCTTCTTGTTCATGTGATAGCCGGGAGTGATGTGACTGTGGTGTTCCCGCAGGGCGAGGGCCTCGCCGGGGTCCGCCTTGAGGATCACGACAGGCCGGCCGGGGACCTCGGTCATCAGCATGAACACCTTGCCGCGTACCTTGAACACCTCCCAGTCGGGCCCGAAGGGGTGCTCCAGGTGGGCCCCGGGAAGTTCTTCCGCGCGGTCGGCGGCGGTCTTCTGCAGGGTCGGTCCGTCCATGGGTGATGGGCCTCCTCGGGTGTATGGGACTACGGCATCAAGGACACGGAGCGCATGTCGTGCGGTCCTGGCGGCACGTCCCATCCTTCCCTCGAAGCCGACACGGAGGGCGGTAGGCTGCGGACACGTGATGGTCGGCAAGCGACACCCCAGCCCGAGCGGACAGGCCGGACCGGCCGCGGTCCCGCTGTACGGTTTCCAGCCCCCGGTCGGCACTCCGTACGGCCTTGAGGTCAACCTCATCGAGGACTTCTTCACCCAGCACGACGACTGGCCGTGGAACCCGCCCCGCCCAGGGCGCGCCAGCTTCCACTACCTGATCCTGATCACCGAGGGTGAACTGCGGCACGACGTCGACCACGTCACACGGACCGTCGTACCCGGCCAGTGGCTGTGGGTGCGTCCCGGACACGCGCAGTGCTGGCATCCGCCCGGCGCAGCCCGCGGCCCGTTCATCCTGTTCGAGCCGGACGTGCTGACCGCCGACACCGCCCGCCTCCTGGCCCCGCTCACCTCGCACGAGGCCCCTGCCGTGCTGAGCCCGCACCCCGACGACGCCTTCTGGCTCCAGCAGACGGCGCTCCAGCTCCTGGACGAACACCGCGCGCTCGGGCGCCGCCCCCTCGAAGTCCACCACGCCCTGCGCCGCAGCCTGCTCGAATCTCTGCTGCTGCGCCTCGCCAACTCCGCCGGCGTCGCCCCTCCCGACACGATGGCCGCCAGGGGGCGCGCTGACACGTACGGACGCTTCGTGGACGCCCTGGAGCTGCACTTCCGCGAACTGCACCAGGCGGCGGACTACGCCGAGCTGCTGGGCTGTTCGGTCCGCACGCTCAGCCGCGCCGCCCGGGGAGCCACCGGCAAGGGGGTACGGGAGCTCATCGACGAGCGGCGGCTGCTCGAAGCCCGGCGTCTGCTGCGAGGTGCCCGGTGGGCCGCCCGGGATGTGGCCGTACACCTCGGCTTCACCGACCCCGCGAACTTCGGCCGCTTCTTCCGCGACCGCACCGGTCTGACTCCGGCCGCGTTCGCGGCCCGCGAGGCCACCACCGACTCGTGAGCAGTAGGCGGCGGCCGCCGACCCCCGTCCAAGACCTCTTGCCGGGGGCGGGCCGTCACGATCCGACCGAAGTGCGCACCTGACGCGGGGGCGCTGGCGCAGCGCGGTCGGGGACGTATGCGGCGCTGCCAGGGCCGCCTGCGCGGCCTGGGTCGGGCGTCGCCGGGTGTGGGTTGGGCAGCGTCTCCGGGTGGAACCCTTCGGCGTACAGCACACCGAGGAGGGCGCGGGTCTTTCCCGCGCCGGCCGCTCCGGCGCGGGACCAGCTTGTCCCGTAGCGCCGTGAATTCGATGTCCTGGAGGTCGTGCAAGCCGCCCTGTGCTGCTCGACGTCCTTCAGCCGTCCGCTCGACGTCCTTCAGTCGTCGAGCAGCACGACGTGCTTGCCCGGTGTCCTTCCCGACTCGACGTCGCCCTGGGCGTCGCGCACCTGCTCCAGACCTCGGTAGGTCTTCGCGACCGGGACGTTGAGCCGGCCGTCCGCGATGGCCTGGAGCTGCTGCTGGAACACCTGGGCGGGCAGGTCGGCGGCCTCGCCCGCGTAGCTGGTCAGCCGCACTCCGCCGGGGATCGTGAACGGGGTGAAGTCGGGGATCGTCCACTGGCCCGCCAGGGCGCCGGTGAAGCAGACGGTGCCGTGCACCCGTACGCATCCGAAGGTGTCAGGCAGGACGGTGCACCCCACCAGTTCCAGCGCCGCGTCGACGCCCTGCGGTACCAGGTCCCGAACCTTCTCGGCAATCCGCCCGTCGTCCACGACCGGATGGTCGACGCCCATCGCCCGCAGTTCGTCGCGGCGTTCGGCGTTGCGGGTGGTGGAAAGGACGGTGGCACCGAGCTCCTTGGCCATCGTCGCCGCACTCAGCCCCACCGTGGAGGTGCCGCCGCGGATGAGCAGCGTCTGCCCGGCCCTCAGGTCCAGGCCGCGGGTCAAGGATCCGTGGGCGGTCTGGAACATCTCCGGCAGCGCGCCGACCACGTCCCACGGCAGGCTGGTCTCGAACGGGATGACCTGACCGGCGGGGACGGTCACGTACTGCGCGTACGCGCCGTCGTAGGAGCGGCCCATGCCGCCCATCATCGTCGCGACCTGCTGTCCCGGCCGCAGACCGCTGTCCGCATCGGCCTCATCGACCACGCCGACACCCTCGATGCCGGGGATGCGCGGGTAGGTGACCTCCGCGTCCGACTCACCCTTGCGAGTGGTGACCTCGGACTCGTTGACGCCGAACGCCCTCACCTTGATCCGCACCCAGCCGGGTTTGCGTGCCGACACCGGCACATCCCTGATCTCCAGGGCGTCCAGGCCACCGGGCCGGGTGACGACGACGGCCCGCATCGTCGCGGGTGCGGCGCCGTCGGTTGCCGTGGGGTGGTTCATGTCGAGCTCCTTGTCGGGGCGCACGCCGGGGTGTTGAAGCGGAGCCGGGTGGGGCCGCCTGGCGCGCCACCCGCGCCACCCGGCTGATCGCGTTGCCCGGCCGTTGTTCGTTGGCTGTCAGGGGCGGTCGATGCCCTCGTAACGGTCGAGAACGGTCTGGTAGTGAGCGGTGGCGTCGAAGGGCGGGCTGCCGACGCTTCCCGACGTGGGCCGGTCGACGACGGCCGGCCACAGGCGGCCCAGCTCGCCGGTGGCGAAGTCGAGCACGATGTCGCGGATACGCCTGTCGCGCTCGGCCTGTTCGGCGCTGCGGCCCGGCTGCTCCTGGCCGACCAGGGCGTACATCTCGGTGCCGTGCACGGCGGGTGCGCTTTCGGCGGGGCCGATCGCCAGCAGGTGGGCGTTGCCGCCCGCGGCGGCATGGGCCAGGGCGCCGCGGGCCGCGGGCAGCGCGAAGACGTAGTCGGTCAGCAATGCGGCGCGGACTTCGGCAGGGGTGCGGCCGCCCTGTTCGTAGGCGGCGACGATCTCCTTGGCGCGGGAGCGCGGGAAGCGCCATCCCGCGAATTCGTCGATGACGGCCTCGACGGTGTGCGGGTCGAACCGCTGGAGGTCGTTCGCCACCCACCAGCCCATGTCGTCGCTGGCGAAACTCAGCAAGACGTCGACGTCGCGGTGCGCGCCCGAGGCGAGTGCGTCCATGGGGTGGCCGGCGAGCAGCGCGCCCGGCTGGCCGGTGTCCAGGACCACGCCGAGGCTCTTGCTGTCGCTGCCGCCACGGACTCCGAGGTCGGTCGGCGTGACCTTGTGCAAGGCGGCCACCAGCGAGGACGTGTCGAGGTCGAGCAGCTTCTCCGGGTTGTCCGCGACGCCGAGTTCGGTGACGAACCGGTGCGCGAGCTCTTCAGCCCACCAGGCCGGCTGGAGCCGGGAGGGACCCGCGGAGAACCCGGCCAGGCGGCGGTACAGGCCGTCGGCGGCGGAAGCGCCGAGCAGCCCGAAGGTGGAGTAGGCGCCGCCGCTGTGTCCGTACACGGTGACGTCGTCCGGGTCGCCGCCGAAGTAGGCGATGTTCTGCTTGATCCAGGTCAGCGCTGCGATGACGTCCCGCAGGCAGAGGTTGCTGGCCTCGGCGAGAGCGCCGCCGTACTGCGACAGCGACACCGCGCCCAGGGCGCCGAGCCGGTAGTTGATCGACACACCCACCACGCGTCCCGTCGCGGCGAGACCGGAGGCGTTCGAGGTGATCTGCGTGTTGGCGCCGTACTCGAAACCGCCGCCATGGATGTACACCGCCACCGGCAGTGCCTTGCCGGTCCGCTGCTCGGGGGCCCACACGTTCAGGTTGAGGCAGTCCTCACCCATCCCGCTGTCCGCCTCCAACCATTCACCGCTGTCGGGCTGGACACAGACGACGCCCTTGCGGTCGTAGGGGCGGTCCGGATCGAAGGCCGCGAGCACGGGCCGCCGGTATCGCCCGGCGGTGGCATACGGGATTCCCCACCAGGACCGCACCCCTGGTGCGGTCGGGGCCTTGGGTGCGGTGGCGGTCATGGGATGTCCTTCCGGCGCGGTGCGGATGTGTCGCGAGGTGTGTCGGCGGCGGGCTGCTCGCTCTCACATCGTCACCTCGGGTCCGCCGAGGAGCCCGGTCGGCAGCGGTCACCTGGTGGTCGCCAGGTGACACTTCTCTGCTCCGTGTTTTCGTGGACCAGGCCGCCGCGGGCTCGCTGGGGTGACCCGAGGTCGGCCATCAGCCGGCCGACCGGACCTCGGCCGGAGGAAGCCCGGCCGCGCAGGACAGCGCGGCAGCCGTGGGGCGGCCGAGCAGGCACAGCGCGGCAGCCGTGGGGCGGCCGAGCAGGCACAGCGCGGCAGCCGTGGGGCGGCCGAGCAGGCACAGCGCGGCAGCCGTGGGGCGGCCGTGGCGGCTGACAAACCCGCGGGCAGGCGGACTGCTCGTTCTCAGGCCGACGGGTGGTACGGCGACCTGGTCATCCGCTCCCGGTCCGTTGCGACACGCATACGCCGAATACGAAAAGCCCGTCCGCGGTGTGCGGACGGGCCCAGTGATCGAGCGCCGGGCAGGCCTTGCACCTGCCGCCCTGACCTTGCTGCGCGCACTGCGCAGTGGATGAGCGTGGTGACGCGCACGACGTCTCCGCTGCGGGAGCGGTGGACCGTCCTGGCTCTGTTGTTCATCGCCGCGGTGTCGGTTCTTTGCGGCGTCGCCGTCGTCGACGACCCCGCCGTGTCCGCCGGGCTGCTGAGCTTCACGGTCACCGGGCTGGGCATGGCCGGCCTCTTCATGATCCCGGCCGCACGCTCCCGTGAGCTGCCGGACATTCTTCATCGGCGTTCTACCGACTCCTCCGACGGTCCGCCGGCGTGATGGGACACGGCACCACGACGTTTGACACGGCGTCGCGTCGCACACATCCACTCCCCGGGGGTACACGCGTGAGGCCTCGGCGCCGCACCGTTCCACGCTGAAGAGTCAGTGCCGCGTAGTGCCGCTCTGGTGGTGTGGTGGCCCCACCAACTCGGTGCCCGGAGTGACGGCGACGGTCGGCGGACGGCCGTTGCCGTGCGCGGCGTGATGGATCTCGGTCGTCAGGCCGCCGCGTGACCGGCCTGTCGCGTGGCCCGCCGGCTCACCCGTGGTCGCCGGGGCCTTCGCTCTTGATGCGGCGGGTGCCCGCGGTGTCCTTCTTCGGCCGGGCTGTGTTCGTGGCGTGCTGGTGGGCCCGGTTCGTCGAGTTGGCTGAGACCGTCCGGCCGATCCCGCCGCTCGAGTCCACCTGGGCGGTCAGCTGCGTCAGAACCGTGTCCCAGGTGCTGTCCGCTGCCCACCTGTGATGGCGCTTCCACACGGTCTGCCAGGGCCCGAACGCTTCGCGGGGCAGGCCCCTCCAGGGGATTGCGGTGCGCTACCGGTAGGTGAGCCCTTCGATGATGCGGCGGTGATCGGCGAGCGGCCGCCCTGCCTTGCCTGCGTTGCCTGCGTTGCGGGGAAGGCAGGGCCGCCAGGCGCGCCCGCTGCTCGTCGGTCAGCAGGCGCGTATGCGCCCGCTCGTGGTCACCGAGGCTGGTAGGCGGTGGCCAGCGCGGAGACGGTGACCTCATCGGGCAGGAGGCCGTCATCGTTCAGGTCTGCACGGCTCACGTGGCGTGCGCTCGGGGTCATCGTCACCAGATCCTGGGCATCCGGCCTGGTCAAGGGTGCGGTGTACTCCACTTGTTCGGTGACGATGCCCTCGAAGAACGGGTCCAGTGCCCGGTGCAGGCGCTGTTCCTTTGCCGGGTCGATCGTGACCATCGCAGGCAGCCGGTCGCGCAGCTCTACCAGGTGCCGCGGGGTGGGACGGACCACGATCAACCGGCCGGTCGGGCGCAGTACGCGGTGGAACTCTGCCGGGTTGCGCGGGGCGAACACGTCCAGCACGACATCGGCCACCCCGTCGGCGAGGGGGAGGGGACGGAAGACGTCCCAGGCCACCGCCGCGGCCCGGTCGTGGGCTCGGGCTGCCGAGCGCAGTGCACGCACCGAGGTGTCCAGACCCAGTCCACGGGCGCCGGGCAGCCGGTCGAGTACGCCGGCCAGGTAGTAGCCCGTGCCGCACCCCACGTCCACGACGGTGGCCTGCTCCGCGGCGGCGTCGGCCGCCAGGCGGGCACCGGCGTCGCGGATGGGCGCGTAGGCACCGGTGGACAGGAACCGGTTCCGGGCCTGGACCATGGCTGTGTCGTCGCCGCTGGTGGCGCGGGTGCCCGTCAGCAGGCCGGCGTAGCCGTGGCGGGCGATGTCGAAGGTGTGGCCTACCGGGCAGCGCAGTGCGCCGCGGCCGGGGTGCAGGCGGCGCGTGCGGCACGTTGGGCAGCGCAACAGACCGAGGGAGAGTTGAAGGGCAGGGGGAAGTTTCACGGGCACGAGGCACTCCTGGCAACGGTGAAGGGAAGGGACCGTGCCTGCGCGTGCTCGGAGCCTCACTGCCTCCGGAAGGAAGGGGCAGCGTCGGGCGCGTGGCTCATGGAGCAGGCACGCCAAGGAGGGCGACGCCGTCCGGCATCGCCCTCAACGTCTTCCGATCACAGGAAGCAGCAGTGCGGGGTGCTCATGAATGCCACATCATCAGTCTACGAGCATCCGCGAAGCCCCTCATGCCCCAGGGAAGTTGAGAGACACGTCCTGGAGTCCCGCATGAGCATCGTGGATACGTCCATAACCGCGGCCGCTGCGGCGCTCAGGGCCTGTCCGACGGGTCGGGCTCTGGTGTCTGTCCAACAGGGTTTCGGGCTTGCACTTTCCGTTGCGGCAACTTCTACGGTCGTGTGTGCGGCCGGAGAGACCGGCCCGGCGGGGGAGGTACCGGCATGGCCTGGTCGATCGCGGAGGTGGCGCGGATGTCCAAGGTGACGTCGCGGACGCTGCGGCACTACCACGAGATCGGCCTGCTGCCGCCGGCATGGATCGGGAGCAACGGGCACCGCTACTACGAGGAGGCCGATCTGCTGCGGTTGCAGCAGATCCTGCTGATGCGGGAGCTGGACCTGGGGCTGCGCGAGATCCAGGCAGTCCTGGACAGCCGGCTCGACCAGGTGGCCGTGCTCCGTGAGCACCACCAACGGCTGCTCGCGGAACGGGACCGGCTGGAGACGCTGGCCCGTACGGTCGGCCGCACCATCGCCGAACTGGAAGAAGGTAGGGACAACGGCAAGATGACGAAGATCAACAAGCCGGAGAACCTGTTCGAGGGATTCCAGGCCCCCTCCGAGGCAGAGGCCGAGGTACGGGAGCGGTGGCCGCAGGCGTGGGAGCAGTCCCGGCATGCAGTCGAGGCGATGACCTCCGAGGACGCGGAGCGCTGGCAGCGTGAGGTGACGGCGCAGATGATCCGTACGGCAGAGTTCATGGTGGCCGGCACGCCGGTCTCCGACCCCGCGGTACAGGCCGAGGTGGACGCCAACTATCAGCAGATCTGCCGGTTCTGGACCCCGAACGCGGCCGCGTACAAGGGAGTGGGCCAGACCTATGTCGACGACCCGCAGATGCGGGCCAACTTCGACAAGATCGCCGACGGTCTCGCCGTCTACCAGCGCGATGCGATGACCGTGTACGCCGATGCCCGGCTGAGCTGACCGCACGTGCCCAAGGGCCGTTCGGCGGGTCATGAGCGCAGCCAGAGGCGAATGGCTGCGACGGTCATGGTGCCGTGGAAGATGTATGCCCTCTTATCGAATCGGGTGGCTCGGCACGGAAGCCCTTGAGGACGTTGAACGTTCACTCGACTTCATTCCTGCACTTGTAGAGCGTCTTGTCGAAGCCGGTGGGCCGACCGCCCCGGCTGCCACGGTGCTGTCTGTGGGCCCGCTGGTTCCTCGGTTCGGGGATGGTGTGCTTGATCTGGCGCCTGCGCAGGTACCGGCGGTTACGACGGGATGAGTACGCCTTGTCGCCACTGAGGTGATCCGGCCGGGTGCGCGGGTGACCGCCACCCGGCCGTGGTACGCGAACGCGCTCAAGGACCGGGATCAACTGAGGTGCGTCGCCCCACTGCCCTGGCGCCTGGGTCGTCGCGGTCGTCGATGGTCTCGGTGATCTCGCCGAGCCGGCACGTCGTCCAGGGGTCGAGGACGATTGTGCCGCGGTGCTCCAGGAGCAACCGGCCGATCCGTTGGGCGACGGGACAGGGTCGTTCCGCTGCGCGCTTCTGGTGTTCGCGGGCGTTGGGTGTGCGGCGCTCGCCGGGCTCGCGAACCTGTCCGGCCTTCAGCCGCCGCGCCTTCTGGTACGCCACCTACTGGGAGGTCACGCACAGTGCCTCGGTGACGTGGTCCCAGGGCACGCCGGCGGGCCGGCCGTCCTCGATCGCCGTCAACGGAGGTGTGCGGTCGACATTGTGTCGGAACAGCAGAAGACGACACGCCTGCGGTCAATTGCCCGATCCCGGAGGATCAGCGGAAGGCGCAGTGTTAGCTGTGGATGTGGTTGTGAGGCAGGCGGAGACGACACAGGCCGCGCGCTAGCGTGTGCACCATGCAACGACCCTGCCATCGCAACAAAACAACGAACCCCCCCAACAGGGTGATCTCTCGGCCGCTTGGCGCTCCTGCCTCCGTTCCGTCGGAGGTGGGCGGCCCGGGGCCGAGGTCCGGCAGGGGACGTCGGCCCCGGCCAGCAGGTGGGCGGCCGACGACAGCCGGTCGGGGCGTGAGCGGTGCACTGCGGCTGTCCGTCGCTTCTGGCAGGAGCGTCGCCAGCAGTTGTCCGGGGGATGTCCGGCGCGGCGGGCCGCAACAGTGGTGGGGTCGTCGGGACGCTGGGCGCCTGCCAGGGCCGCCACCGGTGAAGGGGCGCGGCAGCATCGGGGAGTGCAGGTACCGGGATGCTCGCCCGGTTGGCGTGGTGGTGTACAGCGGAGGGCAGGAGGGGCAGGGCGGGGCCGATCAGTTGGGTGTGGTGCGATGAGCCTGAGTGTCCACAGCCTTGCCGACAGCTGCCACGCCGGTGTCCCGCCTCCCCTCAAAGTGGCGGGGCACCGGCGTGCTGGGGTCAGCCCTGCCGGCTCCGGGCGTTCTTGATCCTCTCGGTGAGGTCGGCGGTCTGGGCGGCCGGTGGCGCCTTCACCGGGGCGGTGGCGCCGAACTTCTCGAAGTCCATGGTCACGGTCGCCTTGCCGAACCCCTCCTTCAGGCGGACCGGCAGGTCCTTGGCGCCGATCCACACGTCCATGGTCACCGAGTCGGCGCCGCCGGTCAGCGAATTCATGCCGGCACTGCCGTAGGCGTCCTTGTACTTCCCCAGCTGCGCCTTGTCGACGACGGCCCGGTAGTGGGTCGTGCTCTGGCCGTCGACGGTCTCCTTGCCGAGTTCCGTCACGTGGTTCGCGTACTTGAGGTACTTCAGCGTGGCCGCGGGGTTGCCTCCGCTGCTCCCGCTGAAGGCCTGGGCGGCCTTGTCCCCGAAGAGCGCCGACGCGTCGACCTTCATCCATTCCTTGCCCTTGAGGGGGCCGGAGGCCCGGGGGTCCACGTTGTAGTAGTAGGCGCCCTTCACAAACAGCGTCCGGATCGTCGCGCGGTGCTGGAGCGCCTGCATGTTCGCGGCCTTGGTGTCCATCAGGACATCCATCGCCAGGCCGTCTCCCCAGGAGAAGGTGCCGTTCAACGTGATCGGTGCGCTGCCCGTGCCGGGGTCCGTGCTCACCCTGACCTTCGCCGAGCCGAGCTGGTCGGTCCGGTCGGTCGCGTGCGACAGCATCGCCATGATCTTGTCCGCGTTGTTCACGGCCGAGACGGCCGTCTTCGCGCCGCTGGAGCCGCACCCGGACACCGCGACCGTCGCCGCCGCCGTGAACCCCACCCAGGCAGCGGTGTACTTCAGCTTCATGAGTCCCCACCCAATTGCCGTGATTCGTTTGCGAGTTCTGCTGTCGATGACTCTAACGGGACACACTGACAGGTCCGGAGAACGGACGTCCTCACGTTTTTGACGTCGGCCACGACCATGTCGTCGGAGGATCTCCCCAAGCGCGCCAAGCTCCCGAGTGCTCCCTTGCACCCAGCCGTCCCGGTACGGCCGTCCCAGGGATGCAGCCCCGAGCCAGGCGAGACGTCCCCGCCGCACCCGGTCACCGTCGCGCACGTCGACGCCCGACGGGCCTCCGTACGGCGGGCGCCGGGAAGGACCCGCCCGCGCCGCCTACCGGGCCCCGAACAGGAGCCGGAACGCGGCAACCTCCCTCACCGAGAAGGACGCCCTGCACCACGGCGCCCATCTGGCCATGATCTACCTGCAGTTGGACGACAGGCGCCTGGCCAGGTGCACGCGCAGGTCATCGCCCGCTTCCTTGAACTGCAACCTGAGACGACGGGTTCTGAGCGCCGGCGCGCCCTCCTGGCCGCACCGGGTCGAGCAGTCAGGCGTCAGTCGCCGTCAGCCAGGCGATGCACGTACCGCCCTGTGCCCGGCCCAGGTGAAGGTCCTGCGTGTGGTCGGCCGTGCGTGGAAGGTTCTGGCCGGCCGCGGGGGTGTAGAGGCACTGGCGCGCGCCGTGCTCGTCGAGCTCGTGGACGACGTCATGCCGATCGCCTCCAGCATGCGGCACGAGACACGGCTGGCCTTCTGAGTGACCGTGACCAGCGAACCACCGCCGGGGACGGCGTCCGTCCACCAGCCGGCGGCCGCCGCGAAGGCCTCCCTGCCCAGCCCTTCGCGGCAGGCGGCGGAAAGCGGCTGGTAGGACATTCCGGCGGGGCTCTCGCACCTGTGGTCGACGCCGTTGGTCGCCAGGCCGATCGGCCGCCGGTCGGCGACGCGGACGACGGTGATGCCTCGGTCCACGCGTGTTGGTCCTGGTTCAGGACCGGCCGGACGAACATGTGCCGTGAGCAGGGCAGCACCATCACTAGCGCCCGGACCTGGTGCCGTTTCCCGGCGCGGGGGTTGGTGCACTGGCCCAGGAAGCCGTGGTCGATCTGGGCTTCCTCGCCCGGCTCGATCTCGTCGCGCAGGACGGTGACCCGCGACTGGCTCACCTCGTCGGGCAGCGTGGCCTGCACCCGGCGGGGAACGAGGAGATCGACACTTCAGCTTGTGCTCGTCCCGCAGCCGCTGGTGGATCGTGGAGACCGTCACCGTTCTCGGCAAGTCCTGGATGCAGGCGCGGTGTTGGTCGATGTCGGACCCAGGTGACCTGCCGCAGTCTCCGCTCGACGAGGCCGGGGAACCGCCCCTCGATCAGCCCGGCCCAGTCGGCCTCGGTCATCGGCGGTCAGCCCGAGGGGATCCCGGAGGCCTCCGCCGGGGCCAAGGGCCAGGTACTTCCTGACCGTCTTGCGGTCCACCCCCAGTGACGCGCGGCCAGCGCGCTCTTCGACCGGCCCACGTGCACGGTGATGTCGACCACGACGAACGTTCTCCTCGCCATCCCGGCCGACTGCCCATCGGCCTGCCGAACGACGGGACGAGGAACACGGACAGCTCCGCGACGACCAGGTCCCTCGATCTCGGACTCCGCGCTCCCCATGGCCGACAAGGCGGAACCGCCACGGAGAACCACATGACGCTCAAACCGCGCCGGGTAGTGAAAAACGCCATTGGTGCCGGATCAGTCGGCGGGCTTCTCCCAGGTCAGCGAGTACCGGCGCAGCACATGTCGGCGGTAGCGCACGCCGGGCAGCAGCCGCCTGGCCGCAGCCCGTACCTGCCCATAGCTCATCTGCGGGTCGGCGACCGGCATGCCCAGCGGGCCACGTGCGTGACGCAGCACCTTCATGATCCGCACGATCGGGGCAGCGGCAATCAACGCCGCCCACTCCGTCACGCTCGCCTCGCGGGCCAGACCGACCACCACCAGCGTCCCGCCAGGCCGCAGCAGCTCACGCATGCGGACGAGGGCCGCCTCGAAGTCCATGTGATGGATCGTGGTCACCGAGCAGACGAAGTCGTACTCCGCATGGGGAAGCTCCGCGGTGAGGAAGTCACCCTCGATGAAGGTGAGTTGTGGGTGGCCGACAGCGGACTCACGTGCGCAGGCGATCATGTCCGGCGACTTGTCGATCCCGGTGACGTGTTTCGCGCGCCCGGCGAGTTTCCGTGCCAGCAGCCCGTCCCCGCAGCCTACGTCCAGGGCGTCGCCGCACCCCTCGGGAACAGCCCGGAGGATGCCCGGGTACCGGGCCACGTTGGTGTTCCAGTACGGCTCTGCGGCGGGCTGACGCATCGGAACATCGTAGAGCCGGTCCCGGTCTGGCGGGTGCACACCGACGGATTCGCCGTCCCATGGGAAGTCGTGATCGCCATGATGGGGAATTACGTGAAGCTGATCATGCAGATCGTGGGGAATTACCTGATCGTCGACACCTTGACGCGGCGACCTTCCGTCATGCCAGTAGGTCGCGCTCGCGGAGAAGCTGGAAGCCTACTCGCGCGAGGTCGCGGTCGATGCCGGCGGCGGGGGTGTGAGGCCGGGCAGGTCACGTAGAAGGTGCGTCGGCGCCAGTCGTCCCGACCGTACGTCTGCCCTTGGCTCACTCCCCCACGTGGCCGACCTACACGCTCACGTCGTACAGCGTCTGTTCCTTCACGGTCCCGCGGCTTCCCGTCGGAACGGGGACTGAGTTCGGCACCGGGGCCGAGCAGCCGGAGAGCCGGCGCCTTCGGCGCCTGGCCGTCGCGGGCCTGTCAGTTGACGCGGTCGGCAAAGCCCTCGGGCAGGTCCTCGGGGCCCACCGCCACGACACTCTCGTCGTTCTCGCCGACGTGCTCGAACAGGGTGATGCGGGCGAACTCCGGGACGACGTAGATCGGGTAGGTGGGGCCGGCGTCCCGGTAGGCGCGCATCTCGTCCAGGTGCTCGTTCTGGTACAGCACCGTCTTGCTGCCGTCCTGCTCGATCCACTGCGGGAAGAAGATGGTGCCGTGCAGGACGCGGCGACGGGGCAGCACGTTGACGACGACCGAGGTGCCGGTCGGCTCGTTCCACGAGACCTTGTAGACGTCGTCGGCGAGCTGCACCAGATCGACCTCCTGGTCCTTCACCCAGCGGCCGCCGACCATGCCCGAGTGGATGCGGTAGTCGATGGTCGTGGGGTTCTTCACGTACATCTCGTACTGCCAGCCGTTGGCGTACGTGTAGATGAACCGGTGCCCGGTGATCCCGGACAGGTCCTGCGGCGGAACAGGGTTCTCGACGGTGGTCGGGGTGTCGTGGCCGGTGTTCATGTGGTGCTCCTTGCTGTGCTGTCGAGCGGCGGGCCGTCCGGCGTGCGGTTCAGGCCGTACCGGTTCGCCACTCACACATCACTGTGCCACAAAATATGTTTGTCACAAAACCCTACCCTCCCGGGTTCACAATGGAGGCATGCGTGACACAGGCAGGACAGCGAGAGGGAAGGGCGGCGCGGACGCGCCCGGGACGCCAGGGGCGGCCCGGGTGGCCGCCGGACTGGGTGGGCTGCTGGGGCCGTTGCGGCGAGCCGTACTGCGCGCCACCCGCACCGCCGAGGGGCTGCCGGACCTACCGGAGGCGCAGATCGAGCTGCTGCGGGCACTGTCCTCGTCACCCGGAGGGCTCAGCCCGGGCGCGGCGGCCGCCCGCCTGAGAGTGGCACCGTCCACGGTGAGCAACCTCGTCCGGGCGATGTTCGCCGCGCGGTTGGTGGAACGGGTCCGGCCCGAACACGACCAGCGGACCGTGGTACTGACCGCTTCCCAGGAGGCCCTGAAGCTGCTGGAGCGCTACGACCGCGCCAGCACCGCGGCGCTCGTCCGGGTGGTCGAGGAGTTGCCCGACGCCGACCGGGCGGCACTGGACGAGGCGCTGCCCGCCCTGGACCGCCTGGTCGCCGCACTGGAGGCCACCAACGGCGGCGTGGGCGGCGCGTCGGCATCCTGACGGCCGGCCGGTCCGGCCCCGACTTCGACGGGCCGTTCATGACCTTGCGCCTACGAAACGAAGCCGCTTCGCCTCCGGCAGATGCCGGGTTCGTACCAAGGCCTGGTCCTGTCGAGCCGGACGTCGATGTCGAGGCCGATGTCGAGGCCGAGGCCGATGTCGATGTCGAGGCCGATGTTGAGGCCGAGTTCCGCCCATACCGTTTTACCGTTTCAGCCACTCAGTTCGACCGCACGATGCACGTCATTGGCGTAGGCCTCCGGCTGCTCCCAGGCTGCGAAGTGGCCGCCGGCAGGGTGTTCCACGTAATCGCAAACGTTCAGGAACGCCTCGGCGTAGCTTCGCGGCTCCGGTTTGATGTCACGCGGGAACACGGAGAGCACGGTCGGCGTGTCGACCCGGCCGGGGAGGGCGACCGGTTCCGCATAGGTGGTGAAAGAGGTGCCGATCGTGCCGGTGATCCAGTAGGCGGTGACCCAGGTCAGGAGTTCGTCTGTCGTGAAGGCCGACTCGTCGGACCAGGACTCCAGTTTCTCGACGATCCACGCCGCAAGGCCGGCAGGCGAGTCGCCGAGGGCGACGGCGAGCGTGTTCGGCCGCGTCGACTGCTCCGCGATGTATCCGCCCTCGGCCCGGAACCACTGCGCCGACCGGCGGAGGTAGGCCGCCGCGTCGGGCTCGAACTCCGCCGGGTCTGCGGTGAGCGCACGCTGCGGGGCAACGTTGGTGAGGTGCAGGGCGGCCACCCGGTCCGGGTGTTCGGCCGCGAGGAGTTCGGCGACGGTGCCACCCACATCTCCGCCGGACACCGTATACCGTGAGTAACCGAGCTGATCCAGAGCGGCCGCGACGATCCGGGCGATCCGGTTGACCGACATGCCGGAACCGGTGAGCGGGGCCGCGAACGGGAAGCCCGGCAGTGCGGGGACCACCACATGCAAGTCCGCGAGCAGCGGCAGGACACGCTCGAACCGCAGCACCGAGTCCGGCCAGCCGTGCAGTAGCACGACAACCGGGGCGCAGGGATCCGCGGACCGCTGGTGGATCACACGCAGGTCGGCGTCGCCCGTCCGCACCGTAACCCAGGGGAACGCGCCGATGCGGCGCTCGTGCACCCCCCAGTCGTACCCGTTCGCCCAGCGCTCGAGCAGTTCATCGAGGCGGGCGCCGCGGATGCCGCGCGTCCCGTCGTCACTCCACGGCGTCGCGACGCGCCGCGTCCGCCGGAGTCGTTCCCGCATCTCCTCGTCCATGTGTATCAGCGTACACATGATGTGTACGCTGATACACATGACTTTGCGCAATGCAGCCGCCACCCGGCAGCGGATCCTGGGCCACGCACGACGATTGTTCGCCCAGCACGGGTACGCGGCGGTGACGGTCAAAGACGTGGCCGACGCGGCCGGTGTGTCGCCCAACCTCATCACCCGTTATTTCGGCGGCAAAGAGGGACTCTTCCTGGCGGCCACCCGCGTGGAGATCCCGGTCTCCGACTCCTTCGACGGTGACCGTTCCGGGCTGGGTGCGCGCCTCGCGGCGAGCATCGTCCAGCGCTGGTTCGGTGCGCCCGGCGAGGATCCGTTGCTCGTACTGCAACGCGCCTCCGGCGAACGCCCGGAGGCGGCGGAGGCGCTGGCCGCCTTCCTCGACACCCATTCGTTGGAGCCGCTCTACCACTACCTGCGTGACAGCGGCCTGGACGAGGAGGACGCCGGCAGCCGAGCCGCAGCGATCGACGCCTTCGTACTCGGCGTCTCGACCCGCCGCCGGGTCCTGCGTTCCGAGCTCGACGACCCCGCCCGCCTCCAGGCCTGGCTGAGCACCACCATCCAACGCCTCGCCGACGGGTGAAGCACGGCAGCCAAGAAGTACGCAGAGTGAGAGGTGGAATTCGATCGGGTGATGCTCGTTGAGCACGCTGCGGAGGATAGACGGGGAAGCCTCCGGGGCCGGTTGGCCTCGGAGGCTTCGTTGTCCCTGTGATCGTGGCCCGTTGGGCCCGCGACTCCGCTACCGCCGGTGACGGCGCTGCGCCCGCTGATCCGGCCGGTGCGTGACGAGGAGACCGCAACTCGGTGGCATATCAGTGGGTGCGGCCGGTGGGACTGCTCACCGACGGCGGAAGTGATCCGGACGTGGCTCACCCGGACGGTGAACAGACCCCGGCTCCCGCCGCTGGCGGCCGGCCGTCAGCGGCGGGTCTCGATCTGCAGGCCGCCCGTGGTCACCCGGCGGATGTGGTCGCTCGTCAGCAGATCGTGCGGCTGACCGAGCTCGATCGGGTTCGCCGCGTCCAGGCGGGCCAGCTGGGCGGCCGTGAACTCGACCTCCAGGGCGCCCAGGTTCTCCTCCAGCTGGGCGGGAGTGCGGGCCCCGATCAGCGTGGTCGCCACGCCCGGTTTGTGCAGGGTCCAGGCCAGCGCGACCTGGGCCGGGGTGCGGCCCAGCTCGGCGGCGACCTCCCGGGCGACCCCGGCCACGGCGAGGTTACGCTCGGTGAGCGTGCCCAGGGCGACGTTGAGGCCCCTGCGGGCGCTGTCACCGGTGCCGGCGCCCGTCGCGGTCACGTCGTCCCGGCCGTACTTGCCGCTGAGCACCCCGCCGCCCAGCGGTGAGTACGGGACCACGCCCAAGCCCATCTCCTGGGCCATCGGGATGAGGTCGCGCTCCGCGGTGCGTTCGATCAGGCTGTACTCGAGCTGCAGCGCGACCAGCGGCGACCAGCCGCGCAGGTCGGCGATCGCCTGCATCCGGGACACCTGCCAGGCCGGGGTGTTGGAGATCGCCACGTACAGCACCTTGCCCTGCCGGACCAGGTCGTCCAGGCCGCGCAAGACCTCCTCGACCGGCGTCCGGAAGTCCCAGACGTGCAGGTACAGCAGGTCGATGTAGTCGGTGGCCAGCCGTTGCAGGCTGCCCTCCACCGAGCCGAACAGGGCCTTGCGGTGACCGCCCCCGGAGTTGGGGTCGCCGGGGCGGCGCAGCGTCGAGTACTTGGTCGCCAGCACCAGGTGTTCGCGCTCCTCGCGGGCGAACTCGCCCAACAGGCGCTCGGAGCTGCCGTCGGTGTAGGTGTCGGCGGTGTCGAGGAGGTTGCCGCCGAGCCCGACGTAGTGGTCGAACAGCTTGCGGGCCTCGGCCCGTTCGGCACCCCAGCCCCACTCGGTGCCGAAGGTCGCCGTACCCAGGGCCAGCGGTGAGACCCGCAGTCCCGAGCGGCCCAGCAGCCGGTAGGCGTCGAGAGTCAGTGCCATCAGGTACTCCTGTGCTCGTGGTCCGTTGCCGGGACCGAGTCTGTGGTGGCGGCGACCCAGGGGTAAGGGACGGCATTTCCTGGGAAGACCGGTCCCACCCTGGCGGTTGGACCGCTCATGACGACCCGAACCATGGACACCGCCCAGGAGCTGGCCGCCTTCCTGCGGAGCAGGCGCGAAGGCCTCGACCCCGACCGGCTGGGCCTGCCGTCGCACCGGCAGCCCCGGCGGACGCCGGGGCTGCGCCGAGAGGAGGTCGCCGAACTGGCCGGGGTCAGCACCGACTACGTGGTCCGGCTGGAGCAGGGCCGCGGGCTGCGGCCCTCGGCAGAGGTGCTGGCGGCGCTGGCCCGTGCCCTGTGCCTGGATCCAGGCGAACGCAACTACCTGTTCGACCTGGCCGGACACCGCCGCCCCGGCACCACCGGTGGGCCGGCCGCCGGTGCGGTGCCGTCGCTGGCCCGCCTGGTCGGTGACCTCTCACCGCTGCCTGCCATGCTGCTGGACCACCGCTACGACATGCTCGCCTGGAACCCCGAAATGGCTCGCCTGCTACCGGGTTTCGAGGCCGTGCCGCCGTCACGGCGCAACGCGATGTGGCTGTGTCTGCTGCACCCGGAGATGCGCGGCTTCTACGCCGACCGGGAGCAGGTGCTGCGGGACGGGATTGCCCACCTGCGCGCGGCATGGGCCGCGCACCCGGAGGACCGGGAACTGTCCGGCCTCATCGCTGAATTGGTCACGCAGGACGAGGAGTTCGCCCGCTTGTGGTCGGAGCGGGAGGTCGGCGTGAACGGACGCGGCCGGAAGTTGCTGCGGCATCCGGTCGCCGGTGCGATCACCATCGACTTCGAAGTCCTGCTGCCGCTCCAGGACCCGGAACTGCGCCTCGTGGTCTACCGCGCTGCGGACGAGGAGAGCCGCGCGTCCCTGGACCGGCTGTGCGCGCGGTGACTGGGCCGAGAAGAGTGAGAGGGCATTGACGTGCTCACCGGCCTGTGGTCCAGGGATTCCGGCCTGGGCCGTCTGGACCGGCACTCCAGCATGCCGACGAACGCGGGCCACCCCGCGTCGTGCACGGTACGAAGCGTGCAGGCGTGGCCGCCGGCATGCACGAGTTCGTCAGGCGTCGGCGAGGAGGGGGTCGTACGCGGTGTTGCGGCGGCGGCCGGACATGAAGGAAAGGAAGTCGCCCACGAAGGCGCTGCGGCCGTAGGTACTGTCGGTGGTGGTGAGGTCGCGGTGGAAGGCGGTGCGGAAGAGCGCCCGGTGTTCGTCCGCGTTGATGGTCCCGCTGCCGTCCTTGTCGGTGGCGTCGAAGAGCACCTCGGCGACGCGGATGAGGGCGGGACCGGCGAGGGAGGGTACGGCGGTGGCGTACTCGTCGGCGCTGACACGGCCGTCGCCATCCGTGTCGAGGGCAGCCTGGAGTTCGCGCCACCAAGCGGCGAAGGCGTCGTAGAGCCGGGTCTCCTCGGGTTCGTCCAGGTCAAGGCGGGTGGCCAGCTCACGTGCCATGGCGGCGAGGTCAGGCCAGTCGAGGTGGCCGTCGCCGGTCTGGTCCAGCACCTGGCGGAAGAACTCCTCCGCCGAGCGCCGGCCCTCTCCCGTGGCCGCCGAGGTGGCCGGGACCGGTTCGGGGCCCGTGTCACCGCTCAGTGGTGTGAGGAGGCGGAGCAGGGCCGACGCCCGCTTCACGCGGGCGCTCAGCGCGGTCACGGTCCGGGCGCGGGGGTCGTCGCTGTCGGGCGAGAGGGAGAGGGCCTCGATGATGGATTCGGCGTTGATCCAGCCCTCGGGCAGGAAACGGGCGAGGCCGGCGGCGACGTAGGCGCCCTGCATGAGGGTCGGGGCGCCGGGCGTCTCGGGCAGGGCGGCCCTGCGCCGGTAGGGCTCGGGAAGCGAGGCGACGGTGATGGCGCCGAGGAGCGGACCGACGACGGCCCGGCCGGCCGCCCACAGTGTCGGCGCGCCGTCGAGCAGTGCCGGGGCGGGCAGGTGGTCGAAGAGCCGGTAGAGGATGATGCGGGCCGCCTCGGTGTTCTCCAGCTCGTCCTCGACGACCCCGTCGAAGTACCGCCAGAAGTCGTTCAGGTCCTCGGGAAGTTCCCCGGCGTCGCCGTCGAGCGCGGCGAGGAACGCGCGGTACTCGGCGTACATGCGCTCCATGGTGTCCTGGTCGAGCGGCTGACCGCTCAGTCGGCACATGGTGACGGCACTCTCGTAGAGGGTGGCGACCACCCAGGCGCGAGTCGCACGGTCCATGGCGTCGTAGGCGCGGCCGCGGGAGTCGGAGCCGCTCATGCGGGCGTGCAGCCTGTTGAGCCGGGCGGCCTCCCGTTCCCGTACGGCCGGGTCGCCGTCGAACATGCGTCGCATGCTGAGGAAGGTGTTGCGCAGCCGACGCCAGGGATGGGCGACGAAGGTGGAGTTGTCGGCGAGGGCGGCGCCGATCCCTGGGTGGGCGGCCTCCAACACGGTGGCGCGGATCATGGCCAGCGCCCAGCGCGGGTCGTCGAAGAAGGCGCGGAACTGGGATCCCGGGCCGAACAGGGGTGCCTCATCGGCCGTTCCCGTGGTTCCAGTCGTCATGACGGGTCTCCGTTCGTCTGGGGCGGCACGCCGCCGAAGCGGCGGTCACGGCGCCGGTAGGTGTGCAGGCAGGCGAGGAAGTCAGGTGCCCTGAAGTCCGGCCAGAGCGCCTCGGGAAAGATCCACTCGGCGTAGGCGACCTGCCAGAGCATGAAGTTGGAGATGCGCTGCTCGCCGGAGGTGCGGATGACGAGGTCGACGTCGGGGGTGTCGGGGAACGGCAGGTGGTCCGCGAAGAGCCGCTCGGTCACGTCATCGGCCGGTGTCCCGTTGCGGATCAGCGACCTGGCGGCCTCGACGATGTCCCGGCGTCCGCCGTGGTCGAAGGCGACGGTGAGCGTCATCCCCTGGTTGTCGGCGGTCAGCGTCGCCAGATCGTCGAAGTCCTGGGCCAGTTCAGGGGGGATGCGCGGGTCGGCGGCCCCGAGGAATCGGCAGCGGATGCCGCGGGCGAACAGCAGCGGCGCGTGCTTGCGCACCACCCGGCGGACCAGACGCATCAGGTAGTCGACCTCGGTGCCGGGCCGGTTCCAGTTCTCGGTGGAGAAGGCGTACAAACTGAGCCACTGGACTCCGGCCGCCCGGGCCGCCTCGATGATGTCGATGACGGTGGTCTCCGCGGCCCGGTGGCCCGCCGTTCGTGGCAGCGAACGCCGCTGAGCCCAGCGGCCGTTGCCGTCCATCACACAGGCCACGTGCCGCGGTACCGCACGCACCGGCCCGTCGTCCCGCCGCTGCTCGTCGCTGTACTGTCGCCCACCCGGCCGGTCCCCCGTCGCCGTGCGTGCGCGATGGACGCCGTGGTCCGTCACACCCAGCCCCGTCTCGCCCGGAGCGGCACGGGTTGGCCCTACCACGCTCGGCCACGCCCGTGTCGCCCATATGCACGCCCCACCGGAGCGTTCCCTCCCAGGAGTCTGACGGCACGGAAGGGTCCTGACCGGCCGAACGGGGTGGACGTCACCCTTGACTCATATGCCCGATTCCTTCGGCGTCGGGAGCTCTCTCCGGTGACCACGATCGACAACCTCGTCGGCCTTCGCCTCCGCCTACGGGCGCTCCCGGCTGCCCGTGCTGGATCGCGGTCCGGGGTGCACAGCGTCGTGGGCTTCGGCGGCCGGTCTGCTGATCGTCTCGTCGGCGGTGATGTGCTCGCCGACCTCGGCGAGCGCATCAGCCAGGGCCAGGCCCTTCTCACGAAGACGAAGCCACAGGCCCGTAACGGCGAGGGTGGCCAGGGGAGGCTGGAGGAGACCCCGCAGCGTGTTGCCGCTCGGCCCACGACAGTGACCGGACATCGGAAGAAGCCCGGTTGCTCACACGGACAGACCTGCCCGTGTGGTGTGGGGAGCCTCGGCCCGCCGCGTCAGAGAGCTGACGTCCCCGCGTGGCTGCGTGCCTGTGGCCGGTCGGGTTCGTTAGAGCCTGTGGTCGTCTAGGCAAGTCAGTGGGGGCGCAGCGTGGAAGTCGTGGATGTACACCATCGCTACGGCAAGAGGCTGGTGCTGCGGGGTGTCGACTTCACTCTGCCCGCGGGATCGCTGACCGGGGTCGTGGGTGAGAACGGTGCGGGCAAGTCCACCCTGCTGAAGATTCTCGCCGGGGAGTTGCGCCCTGCGCGGGGCAGGGTTCGTCACGTCGGCCGGTTCGGGTACTGCCCGCAGCAGGTGGTGGTCAACGACGCACTGACGGTGCGTCAGCATTTGGCGTACTTCCAGGCGGCGTTCCGTCTCGACAGCCTTGGTCATGCGAGGGAGGTCATGGATGTGCTCGGTTTCGCCGACTACCTGGACGAGCGGGCCGGCGTACTCAGTGGTGGGACGCGGCAGAAGCTGAACGTGACGCTGGCGTTGATGCACGACCCGCAGGTGCTGCTGCTGGATGAGCCCTATCAGGGCTTCGACTGGGATACCTACCTGCGGTTCTGGGAGCTTGCATCCCGGTTGCGCGAGCGGGGGCGTTCGGTTCTGGTCGTCTCTCATCTCGCCTACGACACCGAGCGCCTGGACGAGTTGTGGCGCCTGGAAGGCGGCCGCCTGCGGGCACAGGGGAAGGGAGCGGCATGAGGGAGCAGGTGATGTTGCTAGGCACGGCCACGCGGTACGCAGTGGCCGAGCACGCACGCAACCGGTTCGCCGCGGTGCTCATCGCGGTCTTCCTTCCTGTGTGGACGCTTCTGGCGTATGTGTCGATGCCCGACAGTCCGGTACGGCTGCGGCTGCGGGCGACCGGGGAAATCCTGGCGCCTCGCGGCAACGAGCTCACCGCGGTCAGCGGTGCGCTGAACGCGGTCACATTGATCACCGGGTTCTTGATGTTCGCCGCGACGTTCAGCGGCAGCCTGTTTGACCGGCGCCTTGTCATGGCCGGCTATCCACGGCCTCATCTGATCGCGGCGAAGTTGGTCGGCCTCGCTCTCGCGTCTGCTCTGGTGGCCGGCTACGCGACAGCCGTCATGTACCTGGCCTGGGCACCGCGTCAGCCGGCCCTGCTCGCCGCGGCGTTCTTCAGCGCGGGGCTGACCTACGGCATCCTCGGAGTCGGCTTCGGCGCCCTGCTGCGCAAAGAAGTGGAAGGTATGTTCGCCATCGTGATGACCAGCGTCGTCGATCTCGCGCTGCAGAACCCCATCACCAGTTCCAGTGCAAACAGCGCCATCACGCACTACCTGCCTTCCTACGGCGCCATGCAGGCAGCCACCGCGGCAGCCTTCTCGCACACCACCGTCCCCGTGTACCTGCTCGTGGAGCTGACCTGGTTCGCCGCGGCAGCGCTCTTGGGCCTGCTGACCTTCCAGTGGCGCACCCGCAGCACCCTGTCTGCCACCCCGGCTTTCGCATCGACGCAACCGGGGCCCGCCGGACGGTGGACGCTGCCGGACAACTGACCGACCACCACGGCCCTTTGACCCTTGGCACAACCTGGCCGCTCTGCTCTCGTTGTCATCAGTATGCTCTCCACCTCTTCAGACGGGCAGCGACCTGCCGCCCTGCGGACCGGGCGCCGCTCGGCAAGATCGCTATGGGAAGCGGTCGGTGACAGCCCGGAGCTACGCGCGGCGTACCGGCTCTGTCGGATCCGGACCAAACAACAGGACCCGGCGGAACACGCGCTGATCCAGCTGGTGCCTGCGGTGATGCGCCCGGCGTGCTGGGCGCTGTGGGCGGCGGCCAACGCCATCGACGACCTCGCCGACGACCGCACGGCCGACGCAGGGCAACGAGCCGCCCGGGTCGGAGAATGGATCACCGCGCTGGACCGTGAACTGGCAACCGGCACAAGCACGGACCCGGTCCGTCTGGCCCTGGTGGACACCGCCTGGCGCTGGCGGCTGGACATATCGGGGCTGCACGACGCCATGACGCTGGTCCAGCACGACGCCCACGGCAGGCGGTTCACCGACTGGAGCAGCTGGCGTGCCTGGGGCCGCGGTAACCTGCTGCCCTGGTTCGACCAGGTCCGCGAACTCTTCGACAAGGCCGGCGTGGCGGTGGCACTCCGCCTGGACAGGCAGGACGTCTACGAGCAGTTCCTCGACGGAATCCGGCTCACCGACATCCTCACCGACCTGTCCGCCGACCTCGCCCAGGGCGACCTCCTCCTGCCCGGCCAGGTCCTCAATCAGTTCCCGGGAGCTGCCGACGACCTGGCGCACCGGCGCTGGAGCCCCACCGTTGCCGCCCTGATCACTGATCTCACCCAGCTCGCCCACCGATGGGTGACCCAGCCCTCCCTCGCCCATGGCATGCACCCCGGCCCCGCAACAGTCCTCGACACCATGGCCGACCTGCTGCACGCACAGCTCGATGCCGTCGACGCCGCCGGTCCCGCTCTCCTGCGCACCCGGCCCAGGCCCTCCCTCGTCACCATCACCCGTCTCCTCGCCCCGGCCCGGGCGCGGGCGGCCCTCGCCTGGAGCCTGACCCCGCTCACCGTGCCACCACCACGGCACGCCCGGCACCTGGCCGTGCCCCCACAGCGTCCGCCCGCGCAGCGCACGGTCTTCCACTCGCCGCCACCGCACCCCAGCGGCGAGCGTCCACCACGGATCCCGGCCGACCAGATGCCCACCCACGTCGCAGTGATCATGGACGGCAACGGTCGGTGGGCTCAGCAACGCGGGCTGCCCCGGTACGAAGGCCACCGCACCGGCCGCACCGCCGCCAATGAGATGGTCTACGGCGCTCTGGAAATCGGCCTGCGGCATCTGACCCTCTACGCCTTCTCCACTGAGAACTGGAAGCGCGATGGCGAAGAGATCGGCGCCATCCTCGACCTGCTACGCCAAGAGCTGCGCGAATATCCCTTCCAGGACCTTGACGTCCGAATGCGCTGGCACGGCCGCCCGGACAAGCTGCCGCAAGACATGGTCGACCTCATGAGGCTGCGTGAGCGCAGCACCCAGGACCGCACCGGCCTGACGCTGACCACCTGCATCAACTACGGCGGCCGGGACGAGATCACTCGTACCGCTGCCGCATTGGCCCGCCGGGCAAGAAGCGGTGACCTTGATCCCGACCTGATCAGTGAGAGCGACGTCGCGCAGCACCTTCCCCAACCGGACATGCCAGATGTTGATCTGCTGTGGCGCACGGGCAATGAGCAGCGCATCTCGAACTTCCTGCCGTGGCACACCGCCTATGCCGAGCTGTACTTCACCGCCGACTACTGGCCCGACACCGACCGGCGCCAGCTGTGGCAGGCCGTCTCCGAATACACCCGCCGACAACGCCGCCACGGCGCCGCCCCCGGCAGCTGCGTCCCATGAGCCGCACCCCCAGGCATCGACCGCCCGCGCCCGCTACGGCCGGCGAACGCACCGCTTCGACACTGCGCCCGATCCCGGCGATATCACGACAGCACCCTCGCTCCTCGCTGACCTCCCATCGAACCGGAACACCTCCGATGACCGAGAAGCTGCCGCTCAAGCCGCTTGCCACCCCCGCCGTCGTGCCGATCATGGTGGAGCGTCTCCTGTCGGGCCCCCGCTCCATGGAACGCCACTTCACCCGACACGGCGCGATCGTCCCCGACTGGGCGCCGGGTGTCAGAATCGTATGGCTGCGTGACCCGCGTCTGATCGAGCAGGTCCTGCGCAACCCCGGAGTGGAACACAACACCACCGGCCGTCTTCTGGGGCGCGTGATGGGTTCGACAGTGATGGGTTCGACAGCGATGCTGAACCAGCTCAGCGGCGAAAAGCACCACACAGCAAGCCGACTGATGATGCCCACCCTGCGCGGTGACGCCCTGTCCGACAGCCGGGCCGCCATCGCCGCCGCCGAAGCCACTGTCAGAGCCTGCCTCAGTGTCGACGACCCTCGCCTCCTGCACACCTGGGCCAGGGCCATCGCTCGGCTCCGCCAGACCACGGTCCGCCCTGCGGCGATGGCCTGCGCAGCGGGCATGCTGCCCTGGTGGCCCACGGGGCACAGGGCTTGGAACGCCTGCCTACACCTGGTGCGCGAGGAAGTCGCACGGCTGCCCAGGCACCCGCTCCTGCAACAGCCTGGGTCGTCGAGCGCGCCGCGCGCGCACCACACGTCTGGCACCAGCTGGTCAATGAGGCATCCACGCAGGTTGACAGCGCTCCCTACACAGACGCGGTCATCCGTGAAGCACTGCGTCTACGACCGCCGGTCACAGCCATCCCCTGGCTGCTGCGCGAGCCCTGCGACATTGGCGGACACCACGTACCGGCCGGGACATACGCCGTAGCAAGCCTGTGGGATCTGCATCGAAACCCCGATCTGTACCCAGATCCTGAGGAGTTCCGTCCCGAACGATTCCTGCACAACCGACCCCCTCGGGGCGCCTGGCTGCCCTTCGGTACCGGCCCGCACGCTTGCATCGGCGGTCAATTGGCCTTCATCCAGGTCGCGGTGCTGGTACGCGCACTGATCCGCCGTGGGCAGCTCCTGCCGGCGATGCGACAGGACGAGGGGATCGGCCATCGCGCCAGCACGGAGATTCACCCTGCCCAGGGTTGCCAGGTCACTCTTGAGCCTTGATTCGAGGGCGTGCCCGGCCGGCGGGGTGGTGATCGCCTTGTCCGGCCGCGCCGACCGCAGCGCTCTTTCATCAGGTCCAACGGATCTGTGGCGATGGTTGGTTCCCGATAGCGACGTGACGTTTCGCCCAGCCCGTTGACCTGTCCCGGCAGACCGAGACGGCGCCATACTCCAGGACCTGACAGACCGACGGGCGAAGGAGCACAGTGAGCGCAGCGGCGACGGCAGGTACCTGGAAGCTCGGGGACCTGGAGGTGAATCGCATCGGCTACGGCGCGATGCGGCTGACGGGAAACGGCATGATGGGGAACTCGGACGGCACACCGATCGACCGCGATGCCGCCGTCGCCCTGCTGCACAGTGCGTTCGAGCAGGGCGTCAACCACATCGACACGGCCGCCTTCTACTTCTCACCACTGCGGTCCGCGAACGAGATCATCAACCGCGCCCTCTCGTCCTGGCACGGCGACGTGGTCGTGGTGACCAAGGTCGGCCCGGCACGCGACCCCTCCGGCGAGTGGCTCGGCACGGTCCGCCCCGACCAACTGCGTGGCCAGGTCGAGGAGAACCTGCGCCAGCTCGGCCGGGACTGCCTGGACGTGGTGAACCTGCGCGCCGGCGGCCCGCGCACAGCCTCGATCGCCGAGCACTTCGGCGCCCTCGCCGAGCTGCGCGACGCCGGCCTCGTCCGGCACCTCGGGCTCTCCGCTGTCCTGCCCGAGCACATAGCCGAGGCCCGGACGATCGCGCCCGTGGTCTGCGTGCAGAACTCCTACGGCCTGGACTGGCGCCGCGCCGACAAGAGCGGGCTGGTGGACCTGTGCGCGGAGCAGGGCATCGCCTTCGTCCCGTTCTTCGCGGTCTCCGGGCTGCGGCGCGAGGCAGCGGCAAGCCAGGAGCAGGACGCGCGCGTCCAGTCCGTTGCCCGCGCCCATCATGCGACGCCGGCCCAAATACGGCTCGCCTGGACCCTCCACCGCGGTCCGCACGTGCTGGCCATTCCCGGCACCACGAACCCGGCGCACCTGACAGAGAACATCGCCGCCGGAAGCCTGCGCCTGACCGAGGAAGAGTTGGCCCTCCTCGACAAGCGGGACGAGAGCACCGCCTGAGCCTGTGCCCACGATCCCCGGTGAGCAGTACGTGCGCGGGGGGGGAGAGACCCCGCTCGGCTGCTGGCTGGCAACGGCCCGTTCCTCGTGATCGGGGTGGTGTCGGCGGTCACTGTTACGGGTGCCTTCGGGAGGTCAGCGGCCCAAGACCGTCGCACTGCCGGCACCCGCCAAACCTCGCTACGGAACGCGGCCGAGGTCCGCCCACAGGTGCTCTTTCAGCCACAGTTCGGTGTTGCTGACGTGCAGCAGTGCGGCGGCCTGGCTGAGGGAGGCGTCGCGGACGGAGAGGGCCCGGAAGATCGCTTCGTGTTCGGCGAGGGTCCGGTCCGAGGCCTGGGTGTCGACCAGTCCGCGCCAGACGCGGGCGCGCAGGGTGCGCCCGGAGATGCTTTCCAGGAGCGTAAGGAGGGTCTCGTTGCCGGTGGCCGAGATGACGGCTCGGTGGAACGCGGCATCGTGCGCGTTGAGTTGTTCCACGTCGTCACGGGCTTCGCGCATGGCCTTGAGGTGCAGCTCGAGCTCGGCCAGTTGCTCGACGGAGATCCGGGTGGCGGCCAGCGCGGTGGCGGCCGGCTCCAGCAACCGCCGTACCTCCATGAGGTCCTGCAGCGCGGTCGAGTCGCCCTGCAGCAGTTCCACCGCACCACCGAGCCCCTCCAGAAGCAGGCTCGGTTGCAGACTGGTCACGTACGTGCCGTCGCCCCGCCGGACCTCCAGGACCCGGGCGACGGCCAACGCCTTCACTGCCTCCCGGGCAAGGTTGCGGGACAGGCCGAACTGGGCGGCCAGCTCCGGTTCCGGCGGGAGCTTCGAGCCCGGCGGCAGTGCTCCGCTGCGGATCAGCTCCCGGATCTGCGCTATGGCCTTGTCCGTCAGAGACACCGCACACTCCTTCCGGGCCCGTGCACCGCGGGCACGTCCGGCCTGATGAGTCCCCGGTCGCGGAGATCGTCCCAGAGACCTTCAGGGATGTGCTGACGGTGGAGTCGCACGTTCCGTCCGACCTGTTCCGCGGTCCGCATGCCGAGGGTGACATTGACGATGCTGGGATGGCTGTACGGGAACGCGACCGCTGCCGCGGGCAAGGTCGTACCGTGCTCCGCGCAGACCTCGGCTATCGCCCTGGCGCGGGTCACCAGGGCCGAGGGAGCCTGCCGGTAGTCGTACTTCATGCCCTCGGCGGGCCGGTCGCGGGAGAGCAGCCCCGAGTTGAACACGCCGACGGCCACCACGCTCTTGCCGAGTTCCCGTGCCGCGGGAAGGACGTCGTCCAGCGCCGACTGGTCGAGGAGGGTGTAGCGACCGGCCAGCATGACCACGTCGGCAGCGGTCTCACGCAGGAAGCGGGCGAGCATGGCCGACTGGTTCATGCCGGCGCCGATCGCGCCGATCACTCCCTGGTCGCGCAGCTCCGCCAGAGCCGGCATGGCCTCCTCGGCGGCCTGCCTCCAGTGGTCGTCGGGATCGTGCAGGTAGACGACGTCCAGGCGGTCCAGGCCGGTGCGTTCCAGCGTGTCCTCGATGGAGCGGAGCACCCCGTCCCGGCTGAAGTCCCACTGTCTGCGCAGGTCGTCGCGGACCACGAAGCCCTCGGTGTCGGTGCCACGGGGGTGCTCGTTGGGGACGAGCAGGCGGCCGACCTTGGAGGACACGACGTAGGTGTCACGCGGCCGGTCACGCAGTGCGGCGCCCACGCGCTGCTCGGAGAGGCCGAGGCCGTAGTGCGGTGCGGTGTCGAAGTACCGGATGCCCGCTTCCCAGGCCGTCTCGAGTGCGGCCTGGGCGTCGTGGGCCGGGGTGACCGCGTAGAGGTTGCCGATGACGGAGGCCCCGAAGCCGAGTACGGTGAGCTCCACCGGGGTGCTCGCGATTTTCCGGCGCCCGATGCTGTGCGGTGTCAACTGTGCTCCTTCGGAAGCGGCGACGGCGTGCGCCCTCATGGGCCTGTCACCTTCTGACGGCGGCCGAGCCGCCCGCCATGAGTGCCTCGACCTCCGCGAGCGAGGCCATGGACACGTCGCCGGGGGTGGTCATGGTGAGGGCGCCGTGCGCGGTGCCGTAGGCCAGGGCGCGGCTCAGTCCGGCGGTGTCGAGGTTCGCCATGGGTGCGGCACGGCCCGCCGGTCCCGCCTCGTCACCGCCGACGGTCAGCAGTGCGTAGATCAGGCCCGCCGCGAAGCCGTCGCCCGAGCCGATGCGGTCCAGGACGTGCAGGCCGGCCAGTTCCGGGCCGCGGACGAAGCCGGTACGGGGCGACCAGGCCGCGGAGGACCAGTCGTTGACGCCGGCCGAGGGCACGTCCCGCAGGGTCGTCGCGACCACCTCGGCCTGGGGCAGCAGCGCGGCCACGTCGACGAGGGCGTCTCGCACCTCGTCCGCCGCGACACGGACCGCCCCCGGGTACGGCCGTGCCAGGCCCAGGGCGCCCACCACGATGTCGGCGTGGCGGGCGAGCCGCAGGTCGACCTCCCGGGCCCGCTCGGCGCCGCCCCTGCCGGCCCAGAGACTGGGGCGGTAGTTGGGGTCGTAGGACACCCTCGCACCGTGCCGTCGAGCGGCCGCCATGGCCTCGTCCGCGACGTCCACGGTGGTGTCGGACAGACCGGCGAAGATGCCGCCGGTGTGGAACCAGCGCACACCCGGGGAGAAGACCGCGTCCCAGTCGACGTCCCCCTTGCGCAGTTGCGAGACGGCGGTGTTCGCGCGGTCGCTGACGCCCACCGCGCCCCGGATGCCGTAGCCGCGCTCGACGAAGTTGAGGCCGTTGCGGGCGGTGCGCCCGATGCCGTCGTCGGGCACCCAGCGGATGAGGGAGGTGTCGACACCGCCCTGGAGGATCAGGTCCTCGACCAGCCGCCCGACCTGGTTGTCGGCGAGGGCGGTGACGACGGCCGTACGCAGGCCGAAGCAGCGCCGCAGTCCGCGGACGACGTTGTACTCACCGCCGCCTTCCCAGACCTGGAAGGTGCGCGCGGTGCGGATCCTGCCCTCACCCGGGTCGAGACGGAGCATCACCTCGCCGAGGGCCACCACGTCGCTCACGTCGCACTCCCGTGCACGGCCTCGGCGGTCAGCCGGCGGATCTCGCCGTACGCGCCGCGCTCCAGATGGGCGGCGGTGGCCAGCCAGCTGCCGCCGACGGCGAGGACCGCCGGGACGGCGAGGTAGGCGGGCAGGCGCGGAGCGTCGATGCCACCCGTCGGCACGAAGCGTGCCTGGGGGAAGGGGGCCGCGAGGGCGCGCAGCATCGGGACGCCGCCGAGCGGTTCGGCGGGGAAGAGCTTGACGGTGTTGAGGCCCGCCTTCAGGGCGCGCATCAGCTCGGTCGCGGAGGCGATGCCGGGCACCACGGGCACCGCCAGCTCACGGCACCTGACGACGACGTCCTCGTCGAAGCCGGGCGAGACGACGAACCGGGCGCCGGCCGCCACGGCACGGTCCACCTGCTCGGGCGTGAGGACCGTACCGGCGCCGACGGTCAGCCCTCCGTGGGCGGCCATCGTCTTGAGCACCTGCTCGGCGTCGGGGGTGCGGAAGGTGACCTCGGCGCACCGGGCGCCGCCCGCCACGAGCGCGTCGGCCAGCGGGCCGGCGGTCGCGGCGGAGGGTACCGTGAGCACCGGCAGCACGCGGGCACCGTCCAGCACGACGGCCAGGTCGGTGGTTTCGGTGGCACTCATCGGCCGAGCCATCCGCCGTCGACGGGCAGGACGACGCCGTGGACGTAGGCGGCGGCGTCCGAGGCGAGGAACACGGTGGCACCCGCGAGGTCGTCGGCGCTGCCCCAGCGGGCGGCCGGGATGCGGTCCAGGATGGCCTTGCTGCGTACGGGGTCGTCCTGGAGGGCCTGGGTGTTGTCGGTGGCGATGTAGCCGGGCGCGATGGCGTTGACGTTGACGCCGTGCGGGGCCCACTCGTTGGCCAGGGACTTGGTCAGTCCGGCGATGCCGTGCTTGGCGGCGGTGTAGCCGGGGACGGTGATACCGCCCTGGAAGCTGAGCAGCGACGCCGTGAAGACGATCTTTCCGTGGCCACGGGCCACCATCGGCGCGCCCACCGCGCGGGACAGGGCGAACTGGGCGTTGAGATTGACCTGGAGCACCAACTCCCAGTCCTCGTCGGTGTGCTCGGCGGCCGGGGCACGGCGGATCGTCCCCGCGTTGTTGACCAGGATGTCCACCGGGCGCTCCCGTCCCGCCAGGTCGTTGCCCAGGGCGCGGACGGCTTCGGGGTCGGCGAAGTCGGTGCGGATCGCCTCGAAGGTGCGGCCCGCGGCCAGGACGTCCTTCTCCACGTCGCTGCCGGTCTCCTCCAGCTGGGCGCTGACGCCGATGACGTCCGCGCCGGCCTCGGCGAGGGCGCGGGCCATGGCCCGGCCGATGCCGCGCCGGGCCCCGGTGACGACGGCGAGCCTGCCGGTCAGGTCGAAGGCGTTCACTGGTCGGCTCCCTGGGATTCGTCGGTGCAGTCCACGAGGATCTTCATCACGTCGCCGCCGCCCTCCAGGGCCTCGAACGCGTCGGGCGCCTGTGCCATGGGGACGACCTTGCTGATCAGTTGCTCGGCAGGAACGGTGCCGTCGGCCACCAGGGTCACCGCCCGTTCGAAGTCGGTGCGGTCGTACAACCGGGCGCCCACGAGGGTGAGTTCGCGCCAGAAGAAGCGGTGCAGGTTCACCTCGCGGGGCCGGGAGTGGATCGCGACCAGGCACAGCCGCCCGCGCACCCCCAGCACATCGACCGCCGTGTCCACTCCGCCTTGCGCGCCGGAGACCTCGAAGGCCACGTCCGCACCGGCGTCGCCGGTCCACTGCCGGACCAGCTCGGGCAGGTCGTCGGCGGCCGGGTCCCAGGTCGTGAGCCCCAACTTCTCGGCGAGCCGCCGCCGGTGAGGGCTCAGCTCGACCACCCGGACGTCGGCTCCGGCGGCCCGGGCGACCAGGGCGATGAGGATGCCGACGGGTCCGCCGCCGACCACGACGGCCTTCTCGCCGCCGAGGACCTGGGCCCGGCCGACGTCGTGCACCGCCACTGCGGTGGGCTCCACCAGGGCGGCGTGGTCCAGGGGCAGGGAGTCGGGCAGCCGTATCAGAGTGGAGGCGGGCACGGTCCAGCGCTGCTGCATCGCGCCCGGCGAGTCGATGCCGATGAAGTCGAGGTGCTGGCAGATGTGCTGGTGGCCGGCGTGGCAGGCCGGGCAGGTGTCGTCCCAGCGCAGCGGCATCACGGTGACCGCGTCACCGGGTGCCCAGTCCTCCACTCCTGCACCCACCCGCACGATCCGCCCGGACATCTCGTGCCCGAGGACGGCGGGCGCGGCGACCCTGGCGTCCATGTCACCGTGGAAGATGTGCAGGTCGGTGCCGCAGATCCCGACGTAGGCGGGGGCGATCTCCACCTCGTCGGGACCGGGGGGCGGGCTCTCGGCGAGTGCGGTGTCCAGGGTGCGGGCGGCGAGGTAACGGACTGCGAGTGTCATCGTGTTCTCATGGTCCCTTCAGCGCGGACGCCGATCGTGAGCAGCAGGTTGGCGTAGGTGCGGATGTCGGCGGTGACGACGGCGAGAGCCAGGTCGGGCGAGCGGGCGGCGTCGTAGAACGCGAAGCGGCCGAGCGTCTCGACGGGGGCGGGCGCCAGCATCGAGCGGTACTCGGCGATGGCCGGCGGCTCCGGTTCACCCTCGGGCGGCACCATCACGTGCGCCGACTCCACGGGCAGAGCCCGCAGCAGAACGTCGAGCACGGTGGTGACGTCGAGCAGTCCCGGCGCCAGGTTGAGGTGGACGGTCCTGGCGCGCGGGCCGGTGGTGGTACTCGCCGGGTAGTGGCCGTCGGCGAGCAGGACCCGGGCGCCGTGCCCGGCGCTCGCCAGGGCTTCGAGGATGCCCGGGTGCAGGAGTTCGGTCATCAGCATGGGGTGCCCTCCTGTCCTCGAGCGGGGTCGAGGCGGTAGAACGTGGTGGCGGTACCGGCGAGGACCGCCTCGGTCTCGGCGGTGGAGCAGCCGGCGAGGAGTTCCTCGACGGTGGCGGCCCAGCGGTTCCAGCCGCCGCCGAGGACGCAGACCGGCCAGTCCGAGCCGAACATCAGCCGGTCGGGGCCGAAGGCGGAGATCAGGACGTCCCACACCGGGCGGATGTCGGCAACGGTCCACTTCTCGAGGTCGGCCTCGGTGACCAGGCCCGACACCTTGCACCGCACCTGGGGATGCGCGGCCAGCCGCCGCACGCCCCGCTCCCAGTCGGCCAGGTCCCGCCCGGCGATGGGTGGTTTTCCGGCGTGGTCGAGGACCAGGGGAAGGTCGGGGATGTGCTCGGCCAGGTGGATCGCCTGGGGGAACTGGTGGCTGCGGATCAGCACGTCGTATCCGAGTCCGCGTTCCGCGACCGCTCGCAGTCCCCGCTCGACGTCCGGCCGCCCGAGCCAGTGCGGGTCGGACTCACCCTGGACGAGGTGCCGTACGGCCCGCAGGCGGGTGCCGCCGGGTCCGGCGCACAGGTCGTCGAGTACCTCGCCGATCGCCGGGGACGTCAGGTCCGCCCAGCCGACGACCGCGCCGATGAGCGGGTCGCCGTCGGCGAGGGCGAGGAACTCGCGCGTCTCGTCGACCGACGCCACGCACTGCACGAGCACCGTGGACTCCAGCCGCCGTCCCTTGATCGGCCTGGTCGCGGCCGTGCGCAGGTCGGCTGTGCTGAAGTTGCGGCGGATCGGCTCGTGTCCGGGTGCGTTCAGCCAGGGCTGCGGTCGCAGCTGGAGATCCCACAGGTGGTGGTGGGCGTCGACGAGCACCTGGGCGTCAGACACGGGTGATCCAGACGGGTCCGTCGGGGTAGGAGTACTCCTTGAGGGATTCCGGGTGCATCTGTGCGCTCAGTCCGGGAAGCTCCGGTGCCAGGTAGTGGCCGTCGGCGATGCGGACCGGGTCGATGAAGTGTTCGTGAAGGTGGTCGACGTACTCGATGACCCGGTCCTGCAGGGTGCCGGAGACGGCGATGTAGTCGAACATGGACAGGTGCTGCACCATCTCGCACAGACCGACGCCGCCGGCATGCGGGCAGACCGGCACGCCGAACTTGGCGGCGAGCAGCAGGATCGCGATGTTCTCGTTGACGCCCCCGACGCGCGCGGAGTCGATCTGCACGATGTCCACCGCGCCGGCCTGGAGGAGTTGCTTGAAGACGACGCGGTTGGCGATGTGCTCGCCGGTGGCGACCTTGATCGGGGCGACGGCCCTGCGGACGGCGGCGTGGCCGAGGATGTCGTCGGGTGAGGTGGGTTCCTCGATCCAGTAGGGGTCGTAGGAGGCCAGGGCGCGCATCCAGTCGATGGCGGGCTGGACGTCCCATCTCTGGTTGGCGTCCACCGCGATGCGGATGCCGTCGCCGACCGTCTCGCGGGCGGTGCGCATGCGCCGTATGTCGTCCTCCAGGGACGCGCCGACCTTCAGCTTGATCTGGGTGAAGCCGTCGGAGACGGCCTCGCGGGCCAGGCGTGCCAGCTTCTCGTCGGAGTAGCCGAGCCAGCCCGGGGTGGTGGTGTAGGCGGGGTACCCGCGGTCCAGCAGCCGGGAGATGCGCTCCTCGCGACCCGGCTCGGCGCGCCTGAGGATCTCCAGCGCCTCCTCCGGTGTGAGCGCGTCGGACAGCCAGCGGAAGTCGACCTGGGCGACCAGCTCCGCGGGCGACATCTCGCCGAGGAAGCGCCACACGGGCTTGCCCGCACGCTTGGCGGCAAGGTCCCAGGCGGCGTTGACGACCGCCCCGGTGGCCATGTGGATGGCGCCCTTCTCCGGTCCGAGCCAGCGCAGTTGGGGATCGTGCACGAGGGAGCGGCTGAACCCGCCGAGGTCGGCGCAGACCTCGTCGACGGAGAGGCCGACCACGTGCGGGGCGAGCGCCGCGATGGCGGCGGCCTGCACGTCGTTGCCGCGGCCGGTGGTGAAGGCCAGGGCGTGGCCCTCCAGTCCGTCGCCCGCGTCGGTGCGCAGGACCACGTAGGCGGCGGAGTAGTCGGGCTCGGGGTTCATCGCGTCCGAGCCGTCGAGGTGTTCGGAGGTGGGGAACCGCACGTCCAGGACGTCCAGGGCGGTGATACGGGCGGATGAGGGCACGGTGGAGGACATGGCGGCAACTCCTGGGAGGGCAGGGGCGGTACGGCCCCTGGCGACGGGACGTGAACGCGGCGGAGGTCGGGCGGCCGGTGGGACCGCCCGGGTCACTCCTGGACCTTGCCGCCGGTGATGCGGGAGATGGCGAGGGCGACCAGGATGATCAGACCGTTGAGGGCGCCGATCCACTGGGCGGGCACGCCCGCCAGGGTGAGCACGTTCTGGATCATGAAGAGCAGCAGGATGCCGCAGAACGCGCCGAACATGGTGCCCTTGCCGCCGTTGAGGCTGATGCCTCCGATGACGGCGGCGGCGAAGACGGTGAAGATGTAGCCGTTGCCCTGCGCCGAGGCGACGGAGGCCAGGCGTCCGGACAGCAGCAGTCCGGCCAGGGCGGCCAGCAGGCTGCCGGTGACGATGACGATCCACAGCACCCGGTCGGTGCGGATGCCGGCCGCCTTCGCGGCGTCGACGTTGCCGCCGATGGCGTACAGGGAGCGGCCGAAGCTGGTCCACCCGAGCACCACGATCGCGATCGCGAACAGCACCAGACAGATCCAGATGGAGGCGGGCATGCCGAACCATTCGGCGGTGCCGGGGTAGAGCATCGACTGCGGCAGCTGGAAGAAGGTCTGGCCGCCGGAGATGCCGGTGAGGATGCCGCGCAGGACGATCAGCATGCCGAGGGTGACGATGAAGCCGTTGAGGCCGAAGCGGATGATCAGCAGGGCGTTGATCACGCCGACCAGTGCGCCCACGGCCAGGGTGACGGGGATGGCCCAGGCGCCGGGGAGGAGCCCGAGGCCGTGACCGGCACCGGCCGGGACGACCAGCCAGGCCGCGACGCCGGGCGCGAGGCCCATGGTGGACTCCAGGGACAGGTCCATCTTCTTGACGATCAGGATCATCGTCTGGGCCAGGACCAGCAGGGCCATCTCCGACATGGTCTGCAGGACGTTGATGAGGTTGTCGGCCTGCAGGAACACCGGGTTGACGATCTGTCCGACGACCGCGATGACCACGATCGCGGGGACGAGCGCGAGGTCACGCAGCCGGGCCAGCGGGATGCGGCCGCCGAGCAGCGCGGTGCGCCTGGGCCCGGGTTCCGCGGCCTGGGCGGCTGTGTCCGCGAGGACGGTTTCAGGCATCGAGGTCCACTCCTTCCATCGCGGCCACGAGGTCGTGGTCGTGCCAGCCGCGGGCTATCTCTGAGGTCACACGGCCCTGGAACATCACCAGGATCCGGTCGCACATGCGCAGGTCGTCGAGTTCGTCGGAGGCGATGAGCACTCCGGTGCCGGTCCCCGCGGTCTCCTCGACCTTGCCGAGGAGGAACTCCTTGGACCGTACGTCCACGCCCGCGGTCGGGTTGATCAGCACCAGCAGCTTCGGATCGTCGGCCAGGGCGCGGCCCATGACGACCTTCTGCTGGTTGCCGCCCGAGAGCGCGGAAACGGGCAGTTCGGGCCCCGGCGTCTTGATCGCCAGGTTCTCGATCATCGTCTCGGCGAGCCGGTCCCGTCGCTCCCGGCTGATGAATCCGTTCCGGCCCAGTCTGCGGGGAACGGACAGTGTGGCGTTGTCCGCGATCGACATGTCGGGGACGAAACCCTGGTGGTGCCGGTCCTGCGGGACGAACCCGGCGCCCGCGGCGAGCGCGGCGGGCACACTGCCCGGCCGGGGCCCCTTTCCGGCGATCACCACCTCACCGGCGTCCGCGGCCCGTAGGCCCACGACGGTCTCGGCGACCTCGGTGCGCCCGCTGCCGGCGGCACCAGCGAGCCCGACGATCTCCCCCGCGCCCACCTGGAAAGTGACGTCGTCGTAGGTGCCGTCGCTGCCGAGCGCCCGCACGGACAGTGCGGGCGTCACGGTGTGGTCGAGAGTGCTCGACCGCACCTGCAACCGGTCGATCGCCGCCTCGCCGGTCATGGCGGCGACCAGCTCGGCGCGGGGCAGCTCCGCTACCGGCGCGGTCACGATGTGCCGGGCGTCGCGGAAGACCGTCACCATGTCGCAGATCTCGTAGATCTCCTGCAGATGGTGGCTGATGAACAGGAACGTCACGCCCTGCCGTTGCAGGTCGCGGATCCGGCCGAAGAGCCGGTTGATCGCCGCCCCGTCGAGCTGGGCGGTCGGCTCGTCGAGGATGATGAAACGCGCCCCGAAGGACAGCGCTCGGGCGATCTCCACGAACTGCCGCTGTTCCACGCTCAGATCACCGGCGGACGTCTGCGGGTCGACGTCCACCGACCAGGCCGACAGCAGGTCCTGCGCCCGCCGGCGCACGCCCTGCCAGCTGATCAGCCGGTGGCGGCCGTGGTCGTGCCGGTTCAGAAAGAGGTTCTCGGCGACGGTCAGCGTGGGAATGATCGTCGACTTCTGGTAGACACAGGCCACGCGCTGCCGCCAGGCGTCGCGGTCCGTGAGCCGTGGTGCGGGGCTGCCGCCGAAGGTGACCGTTCCCTCGTCCGGGGCCTGCAGGCCGGTCAGGACGGACACCAGGGTCGACTTTCCGGCCCCGTTACGGCCGACGAGTGCGTGGGTCTCGCCGGGCCTGATGGTGATCCGGGCGCCGTTGAGAGCCACCGTCGGACCGAATCGTTTGACTATGCCCGTCGCCTCGACGACGGGCGGGCCCACCTGGGACCGTCCGTCGTCCGCCGGGGCGGGCGCGGGGCTGACTGCTCGCTCCCCGTCGCTCATCACAACCGCCTTGCACTCGTTAGCCGTTGGGTGCCTGACACGACAGGTCAGCCGAGGTTGTTGCCCCACAGGGCGTTGTCGCTGCTCTTGATGCTGGTCACGCCGTCATAGGTGCTGCCGTCGACGGTGACGAGCGGGGCCGAGAGCTGGTCCTCGAGCAGACCGGCGCGTACCTGGATGATGGTGCTGTCATGGTCGGTCTTGCCGGGCTTGAATGTCTTCCCGTCGATCGCCGCTTTGAGGTAGTACAGGGCGTACTTGGCGTACAGGTCGGCCGGTTGGGACACCGTGGCGTCGATCTTGCCCTCGGCGATGGCCTTCAGCTCCTCGGGAATGCCGTCATTGGACACGACGAACACGTGCTTGGGATCGTTCGGGCCCACCAGCAGACCCTTCTGCTTGAGGAGCTGGAGCGTCCCGGCCAGCGCGAAGCTGGACTCCATGTAGACGCCCTTGATGTCCGGGTTGGCGGTCAGGTCCGTCTGCAGCTTCTGCGCGGCCACGGCGCCGTCCCAGTTGGTGGCCTCGCCGAAGACCTTGACGCCGGGGAAGTCCTTCTTCATGCAGTCGTTGAACGCCTCTGTGCGGTCACGGCCGTTGATGGAGTCCAGGCCGCCCTCCAGCATGACGACCTTGCCCTTGCCGTGCAGCTTGGTACCGAGGAACTTGCACGCCTTCTCGCCGTACGCGCGGTTGTCGGCCCGCACCACCATGAACACCTTACCGCTGTCGGGACGGGTGTCGACGGTGACGACGGGGATCTTCTTCGCCTCCAGCTGCGCCAGGGTCGGCGCGATGGCGGCGGTGTCCTGCGGGGCCATCGCGATGCCCTTGACCCCCTGGCTGATGAACGTCTGCGCGTTGGCGGTCAGCTTGGAGACGTCGTTCTGCGAGTTGGTCGTCTTGAGCGAGAGGCCCAGCGTGTTCGCGTACCTGGGCGTGTACTTGATGTACGAGTTCCAGAAGTCGGTGTCGGAGCGGGGGTAGTCCACGCCGACCAGCGGGGCGCTGCTCGACGAAGCGGCGCCCGAGCCGCTGCTGCAGGCGCTGAGCAGCGCCAGTGCGGACAGGGCGGAGGCTGTGGTGCAGAGGGCGGTTCTGAATCTCATCGATACTTCCTCGCGCTGGTCCCGAAGCGGGGGATTGTTTCGCCGGTGCGACCCCTGTGTGTCGCCCCAACGGAGAGATGGGATGTTTATAGGCCCCGACTGACGGTGGTGTCTAGACGGGAACGGGAAATGCGCTGAATAAGGTCGATGGCTGGTGCGACTGATCCACCGGTCGGCCTCTGCGTAGAAAGATCCATCCCATGAATGATGCGCACCCGTGATGCACTGACGCTTGCACTCGCACCCCTTCGGTGTTCTGCCCCGGAGTCAGACGTCGTGAGCCTGCATCGACTCGTCACCGCCGGCTCCAGCCCGGCACCGCCGGACGCATGGCGGCTGAGCAGGGGAACGCAGTCGGCCACAGGCACCGGCCGAGCGTGGCCGGAAGTTTTTGGGCGGACCCGAGGGGCCGCCCGCCGACAGTGCTCCAGGGGTTGTCGGCGAAGGCGACGCAGCGGGCGCGACTCATGCGGAGGACCGCTCTCCGGCTTCCCTGCGAAACATGGAATGTCTACGCCAAGATCGAACACCACATAACCGGATCAACCAGCCTCTTCTGCTCCGCTCTTGAGTATTTTCATCCCCGCACCTGTTGACACCGAGCAGTCACGTCACCGAACTTCGTGCGTAACATCCGGCGCTGTAGCCCCGAGGGAGGGCCGCGCCAGCAGCCCTTGGGCCCCCGACCCGTCAGAGCCACCCGAAACCGGGAGTAGACCCATGCCGTCAGGAAGAGGACTGTCCCGTCGTACCCTGCTGGGCGCCGCAGGCACCGCTGTGGCCGCGAACGCGCTGCCCGTGGCTCCCGGCCTCTCCCGCCTGCTTCCCCAGGCGGCCGCCGCGGACGTACAGACCAATCTCAGCAACCTGGTGAACATGCGGTTCGGCATGTTCAACCACTTCAACATGGGCACGTTCACCGACGAGGAGTGGGCCACCCCCCATCAGGACCCGAAGAGGTTCGCGCCCTCGGGGGTCGACTGCGCGCAGTGGGCGACGGCCGCGGCGTCGGCGAAGATGAGCTACGGCGTGCTGACCACCAAGCACCACGACGGGTTCTGCCTGTGGCCGTCGGCGTACAACACGTACAACGTGGCGAACAGTTCCTACCCCCACGACATCGTCGACCAGTACGTGAAGGCCTTCCGCACCGCGGGCCTCAAGGTCGGCCTGTACTTCTCCATCTGGGACCGCACCCACCCCGTGCAGGCCTACGACACCCGTCACGGCGTCCCCGCCGACCAGGCCGTCCAGCCGGCCAACATCGACTACGTCCTCGGCCAGATCACCGAACTGCTCACCAACTACGGCACCATCGACATCTTCATCACCGACGGCTACGCCTGGCAGATGGGCCAGCAGGCCGTCCCGTACCAGCGCATCAGGGAACACGTGAAGTCCCTGCAGCCCGACATCGTGATGATCGACCACGGGGCGCTGTCGGTGCCCTTCCTCGGTGACGCGATCTACTTCGAGGAACCCCTCGGCATCACCGCACCCGCCACCAACACCTACGCCGCGTTGCAGGGCACGAACATCGTCAACACCGGATGGTTCTGGCACCCGACGACGCCCAAGGCCACTCCTACGGCCGCGGCCGACCTCGTCAAGGAACTGCAGTACCTGGAGAGCCACTTCACCTCGTTCATCCTCAACTGCCCGCCCAATCAGGCAGGTCAGCTGGACCAGAACATCGTCACCCGGCTCGGCGAGGTCGGCACCGCCTGGAGCGGCCCCGACAGCAGCCGGGGGTCACTGCCCGCCCAGATGCCCCGTGTCGAGCACCCGGTCACCCCCGTGGCCGCCTACGCCACCAACTACCACACCGGCGAAGGCCCCATGAACGCCATCGACGGACTCAGCGACAAGGGCTTCGAAACCTGCTGGTCCACCTGGAGCCTCACGCTGCCCCAGAGCCTCACGATCGACCTCGGCGGCGTCTGGAACAACATCTCCTGCCTGGAGTACCTGCCCAAGCAGTGGAACCGCAACAACACCACTGACGGTGACATCACCGCGTGCACCATCTCCACCAGCACCGACGGCACCAATTTCACCCAGGTCGCCACGGCCGGCTGGGCCGGCGACCGCACCACCAAGTTCATCGAATGGTCGGCCGTCACCGCGGGCTTCGTCCGCATCCAGGTCACCGCCGCCACCGGCGGCTACGCCAACATCGGAAACCTGCGCATCGGCGGACGCACCCTGACCCCCACCCCGAGCACCACGCTCTTCCCCGGCAACGGCACCGTGTACCGCCTCGTCGCCCGCCACAGCGGCAAGGTCGCCGACGTCTCGGGGGCCGGCAAGGCCAACAACACCGCCGTCATCCAGTACACCTGGCAGAACCACGCCAACCAGAAGTGGACCATCGCCCTCGCCGACGACGGCTACTACAAGATCCGCAACGTCAACAGCGGCACACTCATGGAGATCGGCGGGCTCTCCCGCGTGAACGGCGGCACCGCCGACATCTGGGGCGACGCCGGCGCGCCCCAGCAGCACTGGGCCGTCACCCCCACCGGCGACGGCTACTACCTCCTCACCAACCGGCTCAGCGGCCTGTCCCTCAACGTCGACAGCGGCTCCACCGCCGACGGGGCCACCGTCAACCAGTGGAACTACACCTCCCTCCCCCAGCAGCAGTGGCAGATCATCCCCTCCTGACAGAGAGTCGCAGGACGCCTGCATCCGGCCCGCTCAGCCGCCGGATGCAGGGTCAATCCGGCTGTGCGGGCACGACGGTGTCATGGTCGGCGTCGGTCACCCGCAGATATCGGCGGTGCCCTGGGGCGCCCGTCGGTGACCTGGTTGATTGACACCGTAACCAAACGCCTTCACCAGCACCGCGGTTACTCCTGGCGTCCCTTCCCGCACCCCCGTGCCGCCCGCACGGGAGGGACACCGGAGCTGGTGCGGATGGACCGGGGCAAGGACTCCCTGCCCACCGCCGTCACCGCCGCGTCGCAACGATGGGCGATGACCGTGAAAGTCCTGCCCCGCCTACAGTCCTCATCGCATGGCCATGGTGTGAAACCTCGACCGGGCCGTCGGCCCACGCGTCCCTTGTCGATGTTCTCGGTCTCAGTGGCCGTCGCGCCGTGGTGACCGGAGCAGGCCCCGGTATCGGGCGGGCCGCCACGCTGGTCCTCCTCAAAGCCGGTGCTTCGATCCTTGCCCTCGACATCGACGACGGGCTGGAGGAAACGAGGGCCCTCGCCGTCGAGACGGCGGTCAGGGAACCGGACGTGGGGCTCGTCGACGTCTCTGACGTACGGCGGTCAACGCCGCCTATGCTCCGAGCGCTTCGACGTGGTCGTCAATTCCGTCCGCATCATGGTCCCCGACCAACTCAGCCCTGATGACAAGGACTTCGTCATCCAGACGGCCATCACCCGCCCGACCAAACTCGACTGGCCCTTCACCCGCTGGTCCCTGCGCAAGCTCGTCGCCTACCGGCGCAAAGTCCACGGCCACGTGATCCGGAGCGGCCGCGAGGCGTTACGCGGCCTGCTCGCCCGCCGCGGCGTGACCTTCCAGCGCACCAAGACGTGGAAGGAATCCCCGGACCCCGACCGGGAGGCGAAACTGGACAGGAGCGTCGACCGCTTCCCCGACCGGTTCTTCGCCTTCGACGAGTTCGGCCCGCTCGGGAACCGTCCCACCGCGGGCTCGGGCTGGGCCGCGCAGAAGCGCCCCGAACGGCTGCCCGCCACCTACCACCGCACCCACGGCGTTCGCGTTCGGTACTTCCACGACTGCTACGCGGTCGGCGACGACACCCTGTGGGGCGTCAGCCGCCGCAGAAAGTGTGCCGCCGACACACTGGTCGCGCTGAAGTCGATCCGTGCCGCCCGGCGAAGGCATCCGCTGGGGCGGACGTCCCCTCAAGACCGCAGCGTGAGCGTACTTCTACCCAGGGCGCAGCTCCTCGTGAAAGGCTGGGAGCATGATGGGCGGACCGTCTGAGAACCCAGAACTCTGGGCATTCCTGGACTCACTGCACCGCGGCGAGTTCCTTTCCGGCACCGTCGCAGCGATCGAACGGTTCGGTGTGTTCGTGGCGCTGGACGACGGACCCGACCATCCGGTCTTCCCCGGCGTCGGGTTCATCTCCATGGCCGAACTGTCCTGGCGACATTTCAAGGCAGCCACCGACGTCGTGCAGTCGGACAGCGCGTCTCATGTGAGTTCCTCCAGTTCGACACATGGAACCTGGAGGCCACACTGTCCTTGAAAGCCACACAGCCGGACCCCTTCCAGGTATTCGCCGACACCATCACGGTGGGGCAGAAACTCCCTGGCCAGGTCACCAAGCTGATCCCGTTCGGCGTCTTCGTCCAGGTCGCCGACGGAATCGAGGGACTGGTTCACCTGCGAGAGCTCGCCTGGACACCGGTGGAGACTCCAGCAGATGTCGTCCAGGTCGGCGACGAGATCACGGTGGTCGTCATCGAGATCGACCGAGAGCGACGCAGGCTAGCCCTCTCCCGACGACAAAGCTCATCCGCCGGCGTGTGACGCGCTGCGTTCTGCGACAGTTCCCGTGCGCGAGTGTTCCTGAACGTCTGCTCAGCCAGAGGAAGGCACACCCCCCGGGCCGGTGAACCTTTGCGGTCACAGCACTCGCCGACGAACTCGGACCGGAAGGCATCCGGGTCAACTCCATCAGCCCCGGCATGATCCTCACCGGCATGACGCGAGACCACCTCTCCCGAGCAGAGGACCGCGATCACCTCGCCGATCGCACTCCGCTGCGCGCGGTGGGCGCACCGGAGGACATCGCGCACGCGGTGCTCTATCTCGCCGGCGACCTCTCCGCATTCGTCACCGGCGCGGACAAGGAGGGGCGAAGGACAAGCAAGGGCTGCATGATCTTCACGCTGGACGTCAAGACCGCTGACGGCATGCGGGACTACTTGGACGGAGCGCGAGCCACGTTCACCGACGACGTCGAGATTTTGACTGTCGGCAGTCCCGAGGTAGTCGAGGTCGCTTCGGACGCCAAGGCCGAGCCATCCTCGCCAGCTTCGACACCCGGGCGTACGCGCAATCGTCAACCGGGAGACGCCCAGCGCACTGCCTTGTGCCACACCCACCCACGGCACTGGCTGGCCTCCCCCGTCCGGCCAGGGCCTTCCCACATCTCCAGCCTTCCCGGCCGCCCTTTCCGGGCCTCTTCGACGGCCGGGCCATTCACGTGCTCCCCGCCTGGCCACGAGACCGGGACGAGGGACGTCGACTTCACCCTGCACGCCCCCTACCGGGCGAAGTCGACTGCACATGGCGCGCCGGAACGCCTGACCGTGACACCGGCAGAACGTGCCACCGATGTCGTCGTACACGTGCGCCTTTGGCCTGACGCGCGGCAGTCTGCACTGTCACCCGTCACCGGGGGCGCCGGGCAGGCCGTCGCTGCCCGCCGCCCCCGCGTGGCGTGGGTCAGTGCTGGGCGAACTGGACGCTGGTGGGCTGGACGGCGTCCGGCCGGATCGCGATCCCGTTCACCGTCAGCCGCTGCCCGTAGATGTCGGTGATCCGGATCGCGCCGCCGCAGCCGGTCCCGTCGGCGGAGAGGAAGTAGTTGTAGGAGGTGCGGCCCAACTGCCGCCAGCCTCCCGAGGTACGGACCTCCAGTGCCGCCACCGGGTTGCGGTGGTTGACGACCTGGATGCCACACCAGTACTGGCTGGAGCCGGTCTTGTAGCGGACCGACAGGGTGCCCGGGCTGCCGGGGCTGACCAGGTTCCAAGTGATCGCGAGCCGCCCGAGGTGAAGGTCACCGAGTCGGGAGAAGGCCTGCTGGCTGAGGTCGATCTGGCCGGGCGCGCAGGGCAGCGGGCACTCGTTGGTGATCCGGACGGTGACGGAGCGTCCGTTCGCCGCCCGGACATGCACGTACGCCCCGCAGGCCCTGGCCGTCTCGTAGTCGGTGGTGTTCATCGCCCCGATCATCATGTCGGGGCTGGGGCCGAACCCGCAGGCGCCGTCCCCGACGCCGGCCTCGTACGCGGTGGCGACACCCTGGTAGTCGGTGCCCGGCCTGATGCGACCGGCGAGCGAGGCCGTTCCGGACCCGGCGTTCGCCGGAGGCGTGGTCCTCGCCGGTGCGGGCTTCTTCGTGACGGTGGTCCTGGACGGCTTCGGAGCGGCGGCCGCGCTCCGGGACGCCGACGGCCGCGAGGACGCCTTCACCTTCACGGACGGGGTGGGCCGCGGCTGCCCCGCGTCCGCCGTCGCTTCGCCGGCGGCGGCGACAGTCGTGCTCGCCGCCTGCTTCGCGCCGGACGTACCGTCAGGCAGCAGGGCGAGCACCAGGCAGACGACCACGCTCGCGGCGGCCAGGGTCAGCGTGCCCCACATCATTCTGCGCTTGCGCCTGCGCTCCCGCACGACCTGCCTCGCTGTGCTCATGTCCGTCCGTTCCGGGGAGAGAGACCGATGGTTCACTCCTCAGTGACCGCCGCACGCGAAAAGGTTGCCGGGTTGGTGATTTTTTCTTCAGCGCCATGTCCGGCGGGCTCCGTCCACCAAGATGGCGCACTATCAAACGCGAGAGAAAGGAAACTGCTTCACTACCGCACAGTCAATAGTCCTGACATCGCCTCAGGGACAGGGCGATGCGGCACCTCCCGTCGAACAAGACATCCCATGTAAGTTACGGCAGTTGCGTGCCGCGACTCTTGACCGGCCCCTCTCGCCGGGGCATGCTCCGACCTATACCGTCGACTTGAGCACAAGGCGGCACGGCGCGGACAGGTGGGCACACCTCACGGCATCCATCCCATGTATTGATTCACCGCCCGCCGCCGCGTCACCCGTAGGCGTTCCACAGGCAAGCACCGCAGTTCGACAGAATCGAACACCGAAGCAACGCAACGGAGCTGACGACTCCGCCTTCGCGGTCCGGACAACCGCCCCTCCGCACGAGTACCCCCTGTCGCCACCCGCGGGTCCGCACCAGCACGCCCGGTGGACCGGCGCGTGCCCGAACGGGTTCGGGCGCCTGGGCTCATCAGCGCGTCCACACGCATCGACGAAAGGTTTCACCATGACCATCAGCAGACGTGTGTTCCTGTCGAGCGCCACCGCTGTCGCCGCCGCCCTGACGGCGGACCTCACCCTCGGCACGGCCAAGGCGCTGGCGGCTCCGTCGTCGTACACACCCACCTGGGCCTCGGTGGACCAGCATCCGCCGGCTCCGGAGTGGTTCCAGGACGCGAAGTTCGGAATCTACTTCCACTGGGGCGCCTTCAGCGTTCCGGCGTACGACAACGAGTGGTATCCGCGCAACATGTACATATCAGGCGTGGCCGCCAACGCCCACCACGTCGCCACCTACGGCGACCCCTCGGTGTGGCCCTACAACAACTTTCTCGACGGAGCCCGCGACAAGGCGGGCAACTGGGTGAAATTCGCGCCCCAACTGGTCTCGCAGGGCGGCAAGTTCGACCCGGACGCATGGGCGCAGCTGTTCGTCGACGCGGGCGCGAGGTACGCCGGGCCGGTGTCCGAACACCACGACGGATTCTCCATGTGGGACAGCGCGGCCAACGAGTGGAACTCCGTCAGGCACGGCCCTGGTCTCAACCTGCTGGCCCTGTTCCGTGACGCCATCCGGGGCAAGGGCCTGAAACTGCTGGTGGCCATGCACCACGCCTACAACTTCAACGGCTACTACGACCACGTACCCGCCCAGTCGACCACCAGCCTGAAGAAGCTGTACGGGCAGCTCGACACCGCCACGGAGAACCAACTCTGGTACGCCAAACTCAAGGAGGTCGTGGACCTGGCCCAGCCGGACATCCTGTGGGAGGACTTCGACCTGAGCCTGGTCGACGAGAACCAGCGACTGAACTTTCTGTCGTACTACTACAACCAGGCCCTCTCCTGGGGCAGAGAGGTCGTGGCCACCTACAAGGACGGCTACAACAACAACGGCGAGATGTTCGACTACGAGCGCGGCGGGCCGGCCGACATCACCACCCCGTACTGGCTGACCGACGACAGCGTAGGAACGAGCAGCTGGTGCTACACCGTCGGCATGGGCTACTACTCCAGCGCCCAGATGGTGCACTCGCTGATCGACCGGATCAGCAAGAACGGCAACGTACTGCTCAACATCGCCCCCATGGCCGACGGCACCATTCCCCAGGCCCAGAAGGACGTCCTGCTCAGCATCGGCGACTACCTCAGACGGTTCGGTGAGTCCCTGTACTCCACCCGCGCCTGGACCGCCTACGGCGAGGGGCCGACGAAGATGGGCGGAGGCTCCTTCACGGAACCCGTCGCCGGGACGAACAAGGACTTCCGGTTCACCCGCAACAAGGCCGGCACCGTCCTGTACGCGACGGTCCTGGGCTGGCCCGGCAGCGCCACGACGATCACCACCCTCGCGAGCGGACGTATCGACCTCGGATCGCTGAAGTCCGTGCAGTTGCTCGATTCCAACAGCGGCTCGTACATCGACCTCGGCACTCCCGCACAGAGCGGCGACGGCCTGCACGTCACGCTGCCGGCGTCGGCGCCGTTCAACGCCCTGGCGTACGTGCTGAAGCTGACCTTCTCCGGCCAGATCCCGGCGCTCGCCCCGGTCGGCGTCGTCGGCGCGTACGGCGACGTCTGGTACGGCGGCTCGGCAGCCCGGCTCACGCTGGGAAGCTACTCCGCCGCGCAGCTGCAGAGCGCCGGGACAGCGGCCAGGACGATCTCCTCCTTGAAGGTGCCCGCCGGCTACCGGGTCATCGGCTACTCGGAGGACAACTTCTCCGGGACTTCCTGGACGTTCAGCGCCGACAACCCCGACCTGCGCAACACCGGCAACAACGACGCGATCACCTCACTGAAGGTGATCTTCGACCCGAACGCGTACTTCCGCGTCACCAACGTCACCGACGGCCTGGCCCTGGACAGCGCCGGCAACGTGCCCTCCGGCAGCAACCTCATCCAGTGGACCTGGAACGGGGGCTCCAACCAGCAGTGGCAGGCCATCGACCTGGGCAACGGTTACTACCGCCTGGTCAACCGCACCAACGGCATGGCCGCCGACGGCTGGGGTTCCACCGCGGACGGTGCCCCGGCCCAGCAGGCCCCCTGGAACGGCGGCAACAACCAGCAGTGGCAGATCACCGACCGCGGCAACGGCTGCTACAGCATCGCCAACCGCAGCACCGGCCTGGTCATCGACGGCGGCGGCAACGTCACCTCGGGTTCCGTCACCAAGCAATGGCACTGGACCGGCAGCACCAACCTCCAGTGGACCTTCACCGCGCTGTGACCCGTGCGGCCCGTGGCGGTGCAGACCTACACGTGCAACGGACAGGCGAACCGGCAATGGCGGTTCAACTCCGACGGCACCATCACCTCGGTGGCCTCCGGATTCTGTCTGGATGTCACAGACGCCTCGACCGCCAACGGCGCCCCGGCCGCACTGTGGACCCGCAACGGCGGCAGCAACCAGCAGTGGACCCTGGGCTGATCACGGCCCCCCGTTTCCCCATCTCACAAGGAGGCCTTGTGAACAGAACGACACGGCACCCGGGCGCCGGCCGCGCCCGCCGCCGTCCCGCCCGGCACCTGATCGTCGTCGCGGCGGCCTCGGCCCTCGTACTGCTGGGAGGACTGACCGGCGGCACCGCCCAGGCGGCGACCTCGACGCCCAGGGCAGCGGCGGGCACCAGCCAGTTCCGCGGAGTGAACTGGGCCGACCCCGACGACAACTTCATCACCGGCCCGAACGTCCCCGTCGGCCTGTCGACGTCGGACGACTACGCGACCGTGTACACGAAGTCCACGGCGATCCTCAAGGGCTTCCAGAAGCTGGGCGCCAACACCGTCCGCCTGGGCTTCAACTCCGCCACCACCTCGGGAACCTGGTGGGGCAGCTACAGCGCGGCGCTGGACGCCGCGACCGCGCTGGGCATGAAGGTCATCGTCGCCCCGTGGCTGCAGAACGGGAAGGTCAGTGACACCGCGGCCTTCTACCAGATGTGGGACACGATGATCGGCAAGTACGCGTCGAAGAGCAACTTCTACTTCGACATCATGAATGAGCCGTGGGCGTACAGCTCCACCGATCTGACCGACTTCGAGGCCGACTGGCTGACGCACTATCCCGGTCTGCCCCGTGACCACGTGATCGTCCCCGGTCTGTGGGGCGACGCCAGCCTGTGCGGCGTCGGCGCCGACTCCCGGTTGTCCGGCACCCTGCTGTCCATCCACACGTACAGCATGTTCGGGGTCTCCCACAGCACCGAGGCCGACTGGGTCAAGGAGTTCACCGGCAACCTGTGCGGTTACGCCGACCGGGCCGTGGTGACCGAGTTCGGCGACCCGATGACCACAGGCGTCGACTACAACGGGCCCAAGGACGGCACCAACAACATCTCCTTCCTCTACGCCATCACCGACACCGCGCGCAGTCTCGGCATCGGCTCCGTCCTGTGGACCGGCGTCAAGCAAGCCGCCCAGACCCAGGGCCCCGGACCGTGCGACAACGCGTCCTGCGCCATCACTTCACTCAACGGCAGCGGTACGAACCTGTCGCTGACCGTCACCAACCAGTCCGGCCTCGACCGCCTCCAGTGGGGCTGGGGCACCGGCACCGACCCCGGTGGAAACAGCCAGGGCAGCGCGAGCGCGCTGCGCGGCGTCGGCTCCGACCGCTGCCTGGACGTGCCGGGCGGGAGCACCACCAACGGCGTGCAGACCGCGATCTGGGACTGCAACGGCGGCACCAACCAGCAGTGGACGTCCGACGCCGCCAAGGAGCTGCGCGTCTACGGGGGCAAGTGCCTGGACGCGGACGGCTTCGGGAGCTCCCCGGGGACCAAGGTCGTCATCTGGGACTGCAACGGCGGCACCAACCAGCAGTGGAACGTCAACAGCGACGGCACCGTCACCAGCGTCCAGTCCGGGCTGTGCCTGGACGTGACCGGGGCCTCCACGGCCGACGGTGCCCTCGTCGAACTGTGGACCTGCAACGGCGGCACGAACCAGAAGTGGAGCCGCCAGTGACGAGCCGCGCGTGATCAGAGGGCGTCGAGCGAGGTGAACAGCCTCAGCGGCAGGTCCCGCCTCACTGGCGGGACCTACCCGTTCGCGGCCGCTCGGCGACTGGGACGGACCCTGGTACCGCGTCCGCACAGAGCAGTCCGAGGCCGCGGTCCTGCCGAATGCCGACGAGGACTTGGAGTCCGTGGACAACGTCGACGTCTTCGTGGACCTCAAGGACTGCTCCCGGTGGAGCGCGACCACCATCGACGCCGGAGCTCCAGGACAGGTTGAGGCCGGCGATGGCGGCGTCGCGGTCACGGTCGACGCCTGCGGCGAGCGTGTGGAGGCTGGGGAGGTCGTCGCGCTTCTGCTCAGCCCCTCAAGTGGGACAACTGATCGTTCCAGCGTGTCGGTCCGGCTGCTCCGGCTCCGGCCGAGGCCCGTGGGCAGCCGTCGGGAATCTTCCCGGGGGCGGGCGTAGCGTGGAGTGACGGAGTCAGGGTGGTGCGCTGCGGCGACCGGTCCTGATCGCGTCCCTCCCGAGGCCGCGCGACACCAGCACGCCGAGCCGTCTCGGGCATGGTGAGACGGAGAGTCACACATGCCTCGATCCATGCGCGCGCTCGTGGCCCTGGAGACCGGTGCACCCACCGACGTCCTGCGGCTGGAATCCCGGCCTGTCCCCATGCCGAAGGCCGGTCAGGCACTGATCCGGGTGTCGGCGACGCCTCTTCACGCCAGTGATCTGCACGTGCTGCGCGGCCGCTACGGCTTCTCCCCGGAGTTCCCCGCCGTCGGGGGCAACATGGAGTGCGTGGGGCGCGTCGAGGCCCTGGGCCCGGACACCGAAGGGCCGAAGGCCGGTGTGCGCGTTGTGGCCGCAGCGATCCCGGCGGTGCCCGGACCTCCCGTCGCCGGCACCTGGCAGGAATACCTCGTCATCGACGCCCGAAGGCTCCTGCCGATCCCCGACCACCTGAGCGACTCGACCGCATGCCAGCTCGCCGTCAACCCGCTGACCGCGCTGCTCCTCGTGACGCGCGAACTCGATGTGCAGCCGGGCGAATGGCTCCTGCAGACGGCGGCGGGCTCCACCGTCGGGCGGCTCGTCATCCAGCTCGCCCGGCATCTGGGCATCCGCACGATCAACGTGGTACGGCGACGCAGCGCCGTGGAGGAGATCACCGCGCTCGGCGGTGACGTGGTCATCTGCACCGAAGACGACGACCTGACGCAGCGTGTGGCCGAGACGGCGGGACCGGCCGGCGTACGGAAGGCCGTCGACTGTGTCGCGGGTCCCGTCGGCGCCCAGGTGTCCCAGGCACTGGCTCCGGGAGCAGAGCTGGTGGTCTACGGCGCGCTCTCCACGCACCGGCAGACCGACCCCGCGGCACTGACGATCCCGCTGCAGGCTCGCTCGCTCATCTATGAGACCAAAACGGTCCGTGGCTTCTGGCTGAACCGCTGGTTCGGCACTGCCTCACCCGAAAGCGTGCGGCGTGCGCTGGCCCGGGTCCGCGATCTCGTCGCCGACGAGGTGCTGAGCATCCCCCAAGGGCGGCCCTTCCCACTCGCACGTTTCGCCGAAGCCGTCGCGCTCGCCGAAGCACCTGCCCACGGCGCCAAGCCACTGTTCGTCTTCGGGGACGGCCGGGCCGAGGGCGACGAGTGAGGGCGTCACCAGAGATCAGGCGCCGAGGACGACGGGATCACCGGCCACGTGATCGACAGGGACCAGCGGTCTGACTGTCATCGGGTACGTCGACCGCGTGTCGACCGTCCGACGTGTTCGGGCTCGAGCTTGGCGAGGCAGCGGTGATCAGCCGGCGGTGAGACCCTCGCGGGGCTGCGTGCCGAGCTTGGTTTCTCCGCCCTGGTCACCGCCGGAAACGGGTGCGCCGTCGTCAGTGCGGGTGGTCGGAGTGGTCAGTGGTCGTGGCCAGGAGGGCGCCGGGCCAGGGATCGGGCGCGTGTGACGACCTCGTCCGTGGAGACGACGCGCACGCTGGTGAGGACGTCCTCCAGTGCGGCCAGCCAGAGCCCGTAGCAGCTGTACGGTTCGTCCCGCTCCGCCGCTGCCTCCCATGCGGTGATCCGGGCAATCAGTGCGGCCTGGAACTTCGGCCAGGTGAACACTCCCGCGTCGTACAGAGTGACGGCCATCCCGAAGGCGCGGCTCTCCCACGGCTCCGCGAACACCAGCTCCCCGTTGGAGCGGGGCGGTGCGGCGGGGCCTTCGAGGTCCAGAGGCGCGCTCATGGTGCCACCACCTGGGCCACTCCGACCATCGCGTCCCTCGTCACCAGAGGGACGAGTTCTTCCTCGGTCAGATGCTCGGTGCCGGCCGGCTGCTCGGGCAGCACCAGCCAGCGCACCTCGCTGGTGGAGTCGTGGACGGTGATCCGAACGTCGTCGGCCAGCTCGAGTCCCATCTCGGACAGCACCGCGCGCGGCTCCTTCACCACCCGGGCGCGGTAGGCGGGGTCCTTGTACCAGCTCGGCGGCAGGCCGAGCACCGGCCAGGGGTAGCACGAGCACAGCGTGCAGACCACCACGTGGTGCGTGGTCGCGGTGTTCTCCACCACGACGATGTGTTCGCCCTGGAACCCTCCGAAGCCCAGTTCCCTGATGGCTGCTGTGCCGTCCTCGAGCAGTCGGGAACGGTACTCGGGGTCCGTCCAGGCCCTGGCGACGACCTTCGCGCCGTTCAGCGGTCCGATGGTGGTCTCATAGGTGCTGATGAGCCCGTTCATCGCCTTCTGATCGATCAGGCCCCGCTCGGTGAGCAACTGCTCGAGCGCCTCGGTGCGCAGCGCAGGTGGAAGGCGCTCGGCCGATCCGGCGGTGGTGGTCATGAGGCCGTCTCCAGATAGCTCTCGAACATGTCCACGGTGAGCGCGAAGGGCTCGGCGTCGGCGCCCCAGACGTCATGTGAGTCGAAGCGCACCGAATAGACGTACTGGGGGTTCTCGCCCAGGAAGTGCGCGTTGGTGTCCGGTAGCACGCCGGCGGGCTGGACCATGTCGACGACGCCGACATGCCCTCGCACATACCGCGGCAGCCTGGTGTGTCCGGCCGACGACATGTCTCTGGCACGCACACGCTCGCCGACGGCGAAGGCCGGCGTGGTGTCGAGGCGGCGCAGTGTGCCGTCGGCGGTCGGCGCGTAGTCGGGCATGGTCGGCTCCGGGACCGGGGGCTCCTCCACGTGCTCGCCGCGGAGGTTGCGGGCGCGGGCGTCGACCGCACCAGGTGCCAGGACGGCGCTGTCGAGAAGTCTCAGCTCTCCGGCGTTGAGCCAGCGCCCGTAGTAGCCGTCGTCGATGTAGTGCGCAGGGTCCAGGCGCTCCAGGGCGTGTCGGAAGGAGTCCAGGTTTCCCCCGGACGCCCTGTTCGAGAGGATCGCGAGCGCGAATGCCCGGCCTTCCCAGGGCTCTGAGAAAACAGACTCGTCATGTCTCGGCGGGTGTACCGAGCCCCAGCCCGGAGTTCCTCCCATGTCGGCAAGACCGTCCATGACCTAACCTCGCTTTTGCTAGCAAAAGCGAGGTTAGTTAGACGAATCATTGTATTCAGGTGACGTCTCCGGCGTCACCCTCTGGTCCATCCGGACCCATGCCGATCGTCTGACCTCCGCCGCAGCCGTGGACGTCACCCCGGTTTGCGTCCCGGCTGTACGGGCCGCAGGCTGCCCCCATGGACTCCAGTCCTGAAGCAGGCATGCGGCCCATCCTGGTGACCGGTGCTGCGGGCAGCGTCGGCGCCGTCGGCAGAACCGTGGTCCGAGGGCTGCGGCGCCGAGGCCTCCAGGTGCGTGCTCTGGTGCGCCAGAACGACGACCGCGCCCAGGCGCTGCGCGCCACAGGTGCTGACGTCGTGGTCGGAGATCTGACGCGTGCCCGTGACGTCGCCGACGCCCTTGACGGCTGCGGCCGGATGTATTTCGGCATGGCCGTGTCGGCCCAGTATCTGCTGGCCGCCGTGACCGCAGCCGCCGTCGCGCGCGCCTACGGATCCCTGGAGGCGGTCGTCAACATGTCGCAGCTGACCGTCTCCGAGATGGACGCCACCAGCGGCTCCGACTCGCACCAGCATCGTCAGCAATGGCTGGTCGAGCAGGTTCTCGGCTGGTCAGGCCTGCCCGTGGTCCAGGTCAGGCCCACCGTCTTCATGGAGAACCCGCTCTTCCAGACCGTGTTTGCCTCGATCGCCAAGGACGGCGTGATCAGATGGCCCTTCGGCGAGGCGAGAACCTCACCGATCGCGGCCGGTGACGTTGCCGCGGTCGTCGAGGAGATTCTTGCCGATCCGGCCGCTCGCATCGGCCGGACCTACGAGCTGACCGGTCCCCGATCACAGGACATCGCCGCTCTGGCCGCGGATATTTCCGATGCTCTGCACCGCACGGTCGGCTACACCGACGTCCCGTTGCAGGAATGGCTCGACAGTGATCTCGCGGCGCTGGGACTGCCGGACCATGTGCTCCAGCACATCTCCACCATGGCTCGCCTGCACGTGGCCGGGCGCTATGACCGCCGGACGAACGGCATGGAGGAGGTCACCGGGCGGTCCGCCGAAGGAGTATCCGGGTTCGTCCGCACGCACCCCGAGCTGTTCACTCGCTGACGCCGGCAGCCGCCGTGAGGGACCACGCACCACGCTGCGACGGCCGCGCCCGGCCGTATCCGCGGACGAGGCGGTGCTCACCATGCCCAGCACGGCCATCACCGTACCGGGGATCGGCTCGTGGTCCGATTCAGTCGGCAGGGCGGCGGATCAGCCCGGCGTCGCCGCGCCCTCGGGCACTCCGAACCACTCCCCCAGCGCTTCCGCCAGCCCGACCGTCGAGTTCGGCGCCTGTGCCCCCGCGTCGGCCGCCCAGGCCGTGAAGCCGTCCGGACGGACGAGGACCGCCGCCAGGTCCGGGCGGTCCGGGCAACTGGCCGTCAGGGTGTCGACGCGGCCGGCGTACCCCGCGGCGAGGGCCCGGAGCTCCGGGTCGTCGGTGAGGTCGAGCAGGAGCGCCCGGCCGCCGTGGAGGTGGTCCGCGAGGCGGCTGCCGTCGCTGAGTTCGAGGTCCGGGGTGCTGCGGCCGGTCAGCGGGTGCTCGCCCGGCAGCTCGTACCGCACGCCTGTGCTGTTGAGCCGCGCGGTGAGGTACGTGGTGCCCACGACCGTCTCCGCCAGGTCGCTGACGATCTCGCGCAGGGCCCGGGACTGCGGGTCCGGGCGCATGGCCGCGACCTGGGATCGGGTCCAGTCCAGCACCCAAGCACCGACCGGGTGCCGCTCGGAGGTGTACGTGTCCAGCAGCCCTTCCGGCGCCCGGCCGCCGATCACCGCGGCGAGCTTCCAGCCGAGGTTCATCGCGTCCCCGATACCCAGGCTCAGCCCCTGGCTCCCGAACGCGGAGTGCACGTGCGCCGCGTCGCCCGCCAGCAGCACCCGGCCCTTGCGGTACTCGGTGACCTGGCGGGCGTGGTCCGTGAAGCGGGTCGCGGTCCGCACCCCGGTGATCGTGACGTCCACGCCGGACACGCGGCGCAGCCGAGCCTGAAGGTCCTCGGCGGTGACCGGCGCGTCCCGGTCGGCCGGCGGCCCGTCGAACTCCACGGTGACGACGCGGCCCGGCATCGGCCCGTAGGCGTACACCGCGGTGTCCGTGACGGTCCAGCCGACCTTCAGGTCCTCGGCACCGGTCATCTCCACGACCGCCTGGTGACAGGTGATCTCCGGGTCGGTACCGGGAAATTCAAACCCTGCGAGCTTGCGGACCGCGCTGCGGCCGCCGTCGCAGCCCACGAGCCAGCCAGCGCGTATGGCCCCGTGGCTGGTCCGCACGGTGACGGCCCCGTCGTACGCGTCGAAGCCGGTCAGCTCCACCCCCCGGCGCACGTCGACGCCGAACTCGTCCGCCCTCCCGCCGAGCAGCCGCTCGATGTCCTGCTGCGCCACGAAAGCGATGTCGGCGGCGGGTCCGGCGTCGCCGAGGCCCGGCTTCGTACGGTCGACCAAGTCGGCGCGCAGCATGATTCCGGCGAAGTGCCCCACGAACCCGAGCCCTTGACCCGCGGCCCCACCTCCGTCCCCGCCGCTCCGCTCCCGAATGAATGCCTGGTAGCGGTCCATCGCCTGCCGCTGCACCTCGGCCAGCGCGGGCAGCATGCCCCTGCGGTAGAGCGCCTCGGCGCTGGGCGTGGTGATCGCACCGCCCTTGATCGTCGGGTCCACTTCGGTGAGGCGCTCCAGGACGGCCACCCGCGCACCTCCGAGCCGGAGCTCGCAGGCCAGCATCAGTCCGACCGGGCCGCCTCCGGCCACCACTACGTCTACGTCATAGTCCATGGCGCCGACTATGACCGAGGGCCAAAGAGGTCAAAAAGGCGCCGAGGTGTCAAGAGACCAGCCCCGCGAGGAGAGTGGGGCAAGCACCGTTAGCTCGTCATGTAACGTCTGGCCGCCTTAGGTGGCTCAGTCGAGCCAGATCAGCACCGCGTGACCGGTGGATGCGGCACCTTGGAAGAACTCTGTCAGCGGAGTAAACAGGTCGCGTGCCCACTCCAGTGAGGTGGGCGAGTCCCAGATGCGGGGGTAGATCTCGGCCTCGGCGAGTTCGGAGCTGGTCATACGTCGTCTGATGCAGGGTGTCAGCGGCCAGCCGGACCCGATCTGGAGTCAGGTATTGCGGCGGTCCGTAGCCCCAGTCGTCGGCAGCGAGGGGCTTCTCGCCGTGAACGATGTCGACAGGGAAGGCGGAGCGTCGCAGGAGGAATCCGAGCAGATCCCATGTCTGGTGCGTGGTGAAGTGCCGTGCCTCGTTCGGCGCTGGCTCGTGCTCCTCCTGCGCGTCCTGAATCTCCTCGGCCAGGTCCAGGGCCCATTCGAGATCGTTGAGGGCCCGGTCCAGTTCCGCAGGTGTGACGCGCAGGTACTCCCCGTTCATGCTCATGGGGCCGCAGCATACGGAGCAGGTCCGACAACGGGGCTGGGCCCCAGGCCGCAGGTCACTCTGTGCGTCGCGGGGCTTGGTGCCCTTCTTGTGGTGGGCTGGCCGGGAGTATGTCTCGCCGGTGGCGAGGACTCGCCCGACCTCGTGGCGGGGTGCTGGTCGCTGGTTCTTCGAACCGGCCGGGCGGCGCCGGGAGGAAGGGCTCGATGAGGGGCTGGCCGCCCCTCATGCACGACGGCCGCAGTGGGCGCATACTCCGCCGCCAGCGCATCCAGTTACTGCTCCAGGCCGACCATCCGGCGCCGGAGCACCTCTTCCGCCTCCGCCAGATCGGCCGGACCCGCTCCAACTCGACCTCGAGGTCCGACAACGGACCGAAATTTCCGCGACAACTGCCTTCTCCCGCCTGACCGGCAGAAACCGCACCCGAGGTCTCAGGCACCCGTACCAAGGACTCCGAACGCTGACACCGGACCGCTGCCGACGAGCACCCGGTTCCGCACCGGAAGCGTCAACTTCCCCGCCCAAGTGGCCGATCCGGGCGCGCTCAGGCACTTTCACCGCCAGGCGTGACCTCCACATCGCTGCGCAGGGTCCGCTCCTCTGCGTCGGCCAGCCAGAAGAAGACCGGCGGCAGGCCGAGCTCGATCACCGCCAGTGCGACCTGAAACCACTGCGGCCAGCCATGCACGGCGAGCGTCGGCCCGCGCCACCCAGCAAGGAAACGCCGGCCAGCCACCGCACCACTCGAGCCGGGATCGGACGCTGCCGCACGGCCCAGAGCCAAGCCAGCCCGTAGCCGACGAACGCGGCGCCCATGAACCGGCCCCAGCTGTCGACCGTCGCACCGGCGGAGGCGGCACCGGGGATCGCCGCGTTGCCGAGAGCCACGTGGAAGAGGCCGATCGCCACACAGTCCAGCCCATCAGCTGTGCGAGTAGACGCGGAGTCCTGGCCGTGATTCCTCCAAGCCGTCCTGAACGAGCCTTAGTTGACACGGGTCTACTGCGATGGGTGCACTAGTGGACCCATGTCAACTAAGCTCTGTGTCATGCCTCCGCGCCGACGACTCAGCCTCGCCGACCGCCGCGCCCAGCTCCTCACCGTCGGCGCACGGCTCTTCGCCGCACACCCCTACGCCGATGTGCAGATGGAGGTGGTCGCCGAACAGGCCGGTGTCTCTCGGGCCCTGCTCTACCGTCACTTCCCCAGCAAGCACGCCCTCTTCGCAGCCGTCTACCAACAGGCAGCGGACCAACTGCTCGCCGGAACACTGCTCGACCACAACGCCCCCCTGACGGAGCAGCTCATCCACGGCATGGACGTGCATCTCGACTACTTCGTGGCGAACCGCAACGCCGTCCTCGCGGCGAACCGGGTCCTCGCGGGCGACCCGGTGATCCAGACGATCATGACGAGCGAGCTGGACGCACTCCGTGCCCGGCTGCTGGCCGTACTCCCACTCGCGGACGAGAGCGCCCGCGAGGCAGTGTCCGATGTCCTGAAGAGCTGGCTTGTCTTCGTCCGGGTCCTCTGCGTCGACTGGCTTACCCACGAGACCTGTACCCGCACTCAGCTGCGCGACGTCTGCATCGGCGCAGTTCTCGGCGCCCTCCGGCCGCTGCTCGCCGAAGCCCCTGCCCCCGACTGGCCGCCACAAGAATCCGGCGCGGCTTCCCAGGGCTGCCCGCCCCACAACACGTAGGGAGCCCGAGGCGCCGCCAGCAGGTCGGGCTCAAAGGTCTGGACGGGTCGAGCCCTTGCTGCCGCCCTGGCCGGAGAGGAATCCTGGCCCGACGCCCGTGCCTGACCGGCTGTGCCTGCAGGGCATCTTGTTCGTGCTCTATAACGACGTCAGTTGGCAACTGCTGCCGTTGAAGTTGGGGTTCGGCTCCGGGCAGACCTGCTGGAGCCGACTGGGCCGGTGGCAGCAGGCGGGTGTCTTCGAGAAACTGCACCGCATCCTGCTCGCCGAGTTGCATGCCGCCGATGAACTCGACTGGACACGGGCCTGCCAGGACGCCTCCCACATCCGTGCGAAAAAGGGGGCGAGGCCACCGGCCCGTCACCGGTCGACCGCGGGAAGACGGGCAGCAAACACCACCTGATCTGCGATGGACGCGGCACCCCGTTCAAGGTCATCACCACCGCAGCCAACGTCGATGACGTTACCCAGGCCCTCACCCTGGTCGACGGCATCCCTCCCGTCGCCGGCAAGCCCGGACGCCCGCGCGGGCGGCCAGACTCTCTTCTCGCGACAATGGCTACGACAGCAACCCCAACCGCCGCGAGCTGCACAGACGTCGGGTCCTGCCCAGTCATCTCCCGCAAGGCCGTCCCCAACATCAAGGGCCTGGGCAGGCTCCGTTATGTCGTCGAACAGACCTTCTCGCTGCTACATCACTTCAAGCGGCTGGCCGTCCGCTGGGAAAGACGCCTCGACCTGCACAACGCCTTCGTCTCCCTGGCCTGCGGTCTCATTTGCTGGAGACGCCTCAAGAAGACCCGGTCGTGATCGTCTTACGAGTTTCTGCTCCAAAAACCGGTTGGTCAAGGCGGTGCACCTCGGCTAGAGAAGTCTCATGACCTGGCATCTGGCCCTCGAATCCTTCGACACAGCGGACGCGATCAGCCTGCGCCGCGACTACTACGATGAGGTCGCCAGCCGCTATTGGGAGCGACCCGCGACCATGGAGGAGATCGACCAGGGCCTGGCCGACGACGGCGCCGAACTGCTCACGCCGCCCACGGGCCAGTTCGTCGTGGGCCGTTTCGATGGCGAGGCCGCCGCCTGCGGCGGGCTGTTGATGCTGGATTCCGAGCGTGCCGAGCTCACCCGCGTCTACCTGCGTCCCCCTTTCCGAGGCAAGAAGGGCGCCGGCCTCCTGTTGGAGCTGCTGGAGAGCGAGGCACGCCTGCTCGGAGCCTCCCGGATGGTCCTCAACACCCGCCTCGACCTGGTCGAGGCCCGCTCGCTGTACGTCCGCCATGGCTACCGCGAGATCCCGGCATACTGCACGGGTCCGTACGTCGAGATCTGCTACGGCAAGGACCTCGGCCGGGCCGACTGACCAGCTCGTTGGTCGGCTTGGCACCAGCGAGAGGGCAACAGGAATGGCTGAGCACGGGAACGTCTACGTCGACATGGTCGGGGACCTGTTCCACCCGGGGCACGTCGCGCTGCTCAGGGCCGCGCGAGGTTTCGGGGAGCGGCTGATCGTCGGGGTGCTCTCTGACGAGGTAGTGGCCGGATACAAGCGCAAGCCCATCATGACGCTCTCAGAGCGGGTCGCGGTGATCGAGGCATGCCGGTACGTGGACGTGGTACTTCCGAACGCGCCCTGCCGTGTCACGAACGGGTTCCTGGACCTGCACGGCATCGACGTGGTCGTGCACGGGGACGACCTGACGGCGGACGCGCTCAAAGAAGTCTTCGGTCCAGTGGCCGATGCGGGAAAGCTGCGCCTTGTGCGGTACACGGCCGGCGTCTCCACGACCGAGCTCATCCGACGGTGTCGTGCGTCCGCCCCTTCGTCAGGGGGCGCGGCGCCGTCATAGGCGCGTGACACGGTCCTGCGATCCGGCGTTTTTGAGTCGCCTCCAGCAAATCAGGCTGCAGGCCAACGAGAGGAAGGCGTCGTGGGGTTCGAGGCGGCGCTCCCATCGGACGGCGAGGCGTTTGAACTGGTGGAGCAGGGCGAAGGTCTGCTCGACGACGTAGCGGAGTTTGCTCAGGCCCTTGATGTTCCGGGTCCCCTTGCGGGAGATCACCGGCATGATCCGACGGTTGCATAGTTCGCGCCGGACGGCCCGGGAGTCGTACGCCTTGTCGCCCAGGACGGAGTCGGGACGCCGGCGCGGTCGGCCGGGACGCCCGGCGACGGGCGGGATGCCGTCGATGAGGTTCAGGGTCTGGGTTGATGTCGTTGACGTTGCGGAGGTCGTGATGACGTGCTGCGGGGTGCCCTTGCCGTCGCAGATCAGATGGTGTTTGCTGCCCGACTTCCGCCGGTCGACCGGCGACGGGCCGGTCGCGGCACTCCTTTTTTCACGCGGACGTGGGAGCCGTCCAGGCACGTGCGGGACCAGTCGAGCTCGCCAGCCGCGTTCAGCTCAGCGAGCAGCACCTGGTGCAGTTGCTCGAAGACGCCGGCCCTCTGCCGGCGGTCCAGGCGCCGCCGGCACGTCTGCCCGGAGCGAACCCCAGCTCCCTTGGCACGAGTTGCTCTCTTGGCAGGAGTTGCCAGGCAATGTCCTGGTGCAAGACATACAAGATGCCCTGCAGACACAGCCGGTCATCCACCGGTCTCGGCCCCGGCGACCGTTCCGGCCAGGACGGGAGCAGCGGTTCGATCCGGGCCCACAAGTCGTCGTCCACGATCCACGGCCGAGTCGTCACATGACACGAACGGCCAGTTCATCACATCGGTCACGCTCGACCAGGGGAAGTCGGCAAGATCCTGTTACGAGCTTTAAAACGCCGTTTCTTTTGGCTCCGTGTTCGGGCAGTTGCCGCAGAGTGGCATGTCTGGTCTGGCAGGCTGTGCTCGTGGACGATCTCATCGGCACCCAGGCGCCACGCCTTCGCCTGTACGAGCCGGTCGAAGCGGTTGCGGCACTGGAACGGGCTGTGCCCGAGTTGGTGGTCCACCGTCGCTCAGCCCCCGCAGACATCAACTGGCTGACGGTCGAGGCAGATCTTGGCGTAGGCCTGCCGGGCGACTACAAGTTGCTCTGCGAACTCTTGCCCGCATTCGCGCTGGACGACTTCCTGCCTTTCGGCGGACCGCAGCCTGGCACGGAGGCGGCGTGGGTACAGGGCACTCGCGAGGAACTGGAGATCGTCGCCGAATGGTGCGCGGATGCCGACCTGGCCGTCCCGCTTCTGCCGCATCCGGCCGCGGGCGGTCTGCTGCCTTGGGCCGCTTCCAACGAGGGCGACATCTTCCTTTGGAAGACGGGCCCGACCGATCCACGGGAGTGGACGGTAACCGTCGCCTCCCGTAACGGCGGGTGGTGGCACTACACGGGCGGGGTGGTCCAGTTCCTGGCTGACCTGGTCAGTGGCACGCTGGAGCCGTGGGGGCTGCCAAACGTGCACCCCGCGGTGAGCTGGGTCATGCGCTGAGTCGGCGGTAGCCGATCAGGGCTGCGGCCATGCCGACGAAGGCGAGGAAGTGCTCGGCTCTGCGTTCGTAGCGTCGGTGCAGGCATCTGCAGCCGGCTAGCCAGGACACGGTCCGCTCGACCACCCAGCGGTGACGGCCCAAACGCGTGGAGGACTCGACGCCTTTGCGTGCGATGCGCTGACGGACGCCACGCCGACGGAGCCATCGGCGCAGGTGCTCGTAGTCGTAGCCCTTGTCGGCGTGGAGCTTGGCCGGGCGCCGCCGGCGCGGCCCGCGCCGGGAGCGGATCGGCGGGGTCCCGCGCACCAGCGGCCTCAGAGCCTGGCTGTCGTGCAGGTTGGCGCCGGAGATGCCCAGTGACAGGGGCAGGCCGTTGCGGTCGGTGAGCAGGTGGATTTTCGATCCGCTCTTGCCGCAGTCGGTCGGATTCGGTCCGGTCAGTGGCCCCCTTTTGTGGCTCTCAGGCTGACGGAGTCGATCGCGCACCGCGACCAGTCCGGCTCACCTCGGGCACCCGGTTCGTCGAGGATCACGCGGTGGAGCCTGGCCCAAACCCGATGTCGGCTCCATTGGGCGAAGCGCGGGTAGACCGTGGTCCAGCACGGCCCGAACACCGGCGGCAGTTGCCGCCAGGTGCAGCCCGAGGTAGCCACGAAGACGGTCGCCGGATACTTCCTGCCCCAGGCATCGGCGAACTCGGCGAACCGGTCCAGGGCGGACTCCGGCAGCCGCTTGGTCAGCTGCTGGAGCAACCCGCCTTCACTGGTCAGCTGCATTCCCTCGGCCTGGGCTCGCCCCTCGGACGCGGACACGTCCTCACTGGTCATCGACGCAACTTCCGTGATCGGGAGTAGCGTCGGACGTCTTACAGTTCCCGATTCCGCTCAACACGGTGCGGGCCATCCGTCGGGCGAAGTCGTCCACGGGGGGCGGCTGCCCGTCGCTGGTGGCGTCATAGGCGAAGGCGCGTTGGGCGCAGGCGCCCAGGAGGAGGGAGGCGGCCGCGAAGGTGTCCGCGTCGGGGTGGAGGCGGCCGGCTGCCTGTTCGGCGCGGAGGTATGCGTCGAGGCCCTCGATGGGCCGGTGCGCGCCGGATCCCATCTGCCGCATCGCGTCGTCGTGGCGCTTCTTGAGCTGTGTCTCGGCGTAGAGGGAGGCCGCGATCGGGAAGCTCTGCTCGTAGAAAAGGGCCGCCTGCCGGGCGATCTCGGTGAGGTTCTCCTCCAGGGTGTGGCTGCCCGGCTCGGCGGTGAGGGTGCGCAGCAGCGGGCCCAGCCCTGGGAGCCGCTCGCGCAGGACCTCGATGAACAGTTCCTCCTTGCTGGTGAAGTGCTTGTAGAGGGCGGCCTCGGAGCAGTCCGCCGCCCTGGCGATCTCCTTGGTGGTGGCGCGGGCCAGCCCGACGGTGAGCATGAGCTCGTGGGCGGCGTCGAGGATACGGGCGCGGGCCGTTTTCTGCTCCATGGCGCCCAAGGATCGCATGGCCTGTCCAACGGTTCTTGACGAGTGGGTGAGTACTTGCTCACGCTAGGGGTGTGGGGGTGAGTAAGTACTCACCCACCGATGGTGAGTTGGGAGTGACGCGATGAACCTCACCGTTTTCGGCGCCACCGGAGGAATCGGACAGGAGGTCGTCCGGCAGGCGCTCGCCGCGGGCCACCGGGTCACGGCCGTGGTGCGGGCCCCGGCCCGGTTCGAGGTGACCGGTGCCGGCCTGGAGATCTTCCGCGCCGACCTCACCGACCCCGAGGCGATACGCCCCGCGGTCGCCGGCCGGGACGCGGTCCTCTCCGGTCTGGGTGCCCGCAGCCGCAAGGACGCCGGAGTCGCGACCCGGCTGACCCGGACGGTCCTGCGGGCCATGGAGGCCGAGGGCGTGCGCCGGGTGCTCGTGGTCAGTGCGGCGCCGGTGGGTCCCGAGCCGGAGGGGGACGGCCTCCTCGACCGCGGGATGCGCGGGATCGTCTCGTCGCTCCTCAAGGACGTCTACGCCGACCTGCGGGAGATGGAGGACGAGCTCGCTCGCAGCGGCACGGACTGGACGTCCGTACGGCCACCGCGGCTGCAGAACAAGCCCCTTACGGGCTCGTACCGGGTCGTCGTCGGCGGCTTCCCGCGCCGGGGCCGGTTCATCGCACGGGCGGACGTCGCTCACGCGATGCTGGACATGATCGACGACCCGGGGACGGCGAAGGAGGGGGTGGGGGTGGCGTACTGAAGCGGGAGTTACCCGCTCCACTCGTACCGTGGGCCAAGAGGACCGGGAGTGCAGGACCGCCGCACGAAACGCCTGCCGTTCAGGCGTCAGTCCACCAGCCTGCGGATACCTCACACGACCGGCGTACCGCAACGATCCCGCATCGTCAGCGCCCGACGACATCGCGCTTCAACGCTCGGTAAGCACCGACCGCGGTGCGGCAGAGGACGCGATCTGCCCACCGGCGGCCGTCCACGGCATGACGTCGTGCCGTGGACGTCAGCGGGGTCAGCTGAACGTGTTGCAGCTGGCGACGCGGCCGGAGCGGTAGCCGGTGGAGAACCATTGCTGGCGCTGGCTCGCGGAGCCGTGGGTCCAGGTGTCGGGTGTCACGTTGCCCTGGTAGCGCTGCTGGATACGGTCGTCTCCGACAGCGGCGGCCGCGTCCAGCCCGCGGTTGATGTCGTCCTTCGTCAAGTCGGTGATCAGTGGCTTGCCGCTCTTGGGGTCGGGGGTGGTGGTGGCGTGGTGGGCCCACACTCCGGCGTAGCAGTCCGCCTGCAACTCGAGTTTCACCGAGCCGCTGTTCTGGCCCTTTCCGCTGCCGCGGGAGATCGTTCCGCTGAGGTCCTGGAAGTGGTGGCCGTATTCGTGCGCGATGACGTAAGCCTCGGCGAACGGGCCGCCCTCGGCGCCGAACTTGCTGCTCAGGTCGTTGAAGAAGCCGAGGTCGAGATAGACCTTGTCATCGGCCGAGCAGTAGAAGGGGCCGACGTCGGACGTCGCGTTCCCGCAACCGGTGTTCACACTGCCGGTGAAGAGGTACGTCGGGGCCTGCTGGTAGGGCTTGCCGGCGGCTGTCTCCGTCTGCTTCCAGAATGCCTGCACGCTGTCGACCACGGCGACGATCCGGCACTCCTCCTTGCGGTTGGCGTCCGCACCGGTCCGGCAGTTCGCCGCGAGGTCCGCGGCTGACTCGCCGGAGGAGGACGTGCCGCTGCCGCCCGAGCCGAACATGCCGGGGTCGACACCCAAGAGCACGGACGCGACCAGCACCACGAGCCCGACCAGTCCCCCGCCGATGGTCTTCCCGCCGCCGGGGATCCCGCCCAGCGCACCTCCCCGACCGTCCTCGACCTCGGACGTGTCCAGAGCAGCATCGTCGTCGAATTGCATACGTGACCCTCCCTCAAGCAGCGCGTGGGACCGCCCCGCGTCGTCCCGCTCGCCTACCCCGTACGATTGCATCCCCATCCTGTCCGCTTCCTGCTCCGCCTCTCGAAGGAGCCGGCGGGCGTCGCCGCGACGCCGCCCTGTGGGTGAACGGCGGACAGCCGTACGCGGTGACGGCCCCGCCACGCCGCCCGACGTACGGCCTGCGTCCGCCCCGGCCCGGTTGCCGTCGCTCGTCCGCGCCCGCCCCTGTCGATGCCGGTCACGGCGGCACCGCGAGGGACGGGCGTGGTCCCGTACAGTCGGGACGTTGGGATTTCCCGGAAAGAAGACCCTTGTGAGCAACGACGCGCCGAGCGGCGTCCTGAGCAAGGCCCTCGCCGTGCTGCAGGCGTTCACCGTCGCGGACACCCCCCTGGGCCTCACCGAACTGCGGCAACGTACGGGGTTCGCGAAGAGCACCCTGCAGCGGGTGCTCGGCGCCCTGGTGGCGGCGCGGCTCCTGGACCGTGTCCAGGAGCGTTGCCGCCTGTCGGGACTCGTCTTCGAACTGGGGATGCGCGCGTCGGTCGAGCGCGGGCTGCTCGACGTGGCCACGCCTTTTCTCGAGGGCCTGTACGAGCGCACGCACGAACTCGTCCACCTGGGCACCCGGGAGGGAACGGAGGTCGTCTACGTCGCCAAGACGGGCGGCCACCAACAGGCGAACTCCCTGTCCCGGCTCGGCGGGCGCATGCCGCTGCACGCGACGGCGCTCGAGAAGGTGCTGTTCAGCCACGCCCCCGCCGAAGTGCGGGAGGTCGCGCTGCGCGGCCCCCTGGAGCGCAAGGCCGCCCCGGACGATCACCAACGTCGATGTGCTGACAGCCAGCTGTCCGACGTCGTCACCAAGGGTGTGGCCTTCGAGTACGAGGAGTCGGCGGTCGGCATCGTCTGCGTGGCCGCCTGGATCTTCGGGCCGTCGGACGAGGTCGTGGCGGCGGTCAGTGTGACGGGTCCGGTGCACCGGTTCCAGCCCGCCCGGCACGCCACCAGCGTGCGAGCCGCCGCGACGGGGATCTCCGCGACGCTCGGCCGCCGCGCGGAGCTGCGCAACCACTGATCGGCTGCCGCAAGTCCACTGGTCGGCGGACGGGTTCCACGAGGCGGAACTCGTTGCTGGGCATGAGGTGGCCCCCGTGTCGCGCGGCGGCGGGGCCGGAAAGTCATGGCTTTCCGGCCCCGCCGTCTTCTGACCTCTACCGCGTCATCCGGTCACTGGATCGTCCACGCCTGGTGGGACTGGTTCAGTGCCATCCACTGGTCGATGGCGGCACCGTTGGCCGACGAGCCGGCGCTGACCTCCAGGACCTGCTTGGTCTCGAAGTTGCGGATGACGTATCCGCCGCTGGTCGGCTCGAAGTACCAGAGCTGGTTGTCGCCGCCGTTGTAGGTGTACTGCTGAAGATTGCTCCCTCTGTAGTGAGTTGCGCCGTTGATGTCGAGGACCTTGCCGCTGTTCCTGTTGACGATCTTGTACAGCTGGCCGCTGACCTGGACGATGTTCCACTGCTGGTTGGTGCCGCCGTTGGCCGGCCACTGGACGACGCTCGCGCCGTCGGCGGTGGAGGCCTGGTAGACGTCCGCCAGCTGGCCGCTGTTGACGTTCTTGATGGTGTAGTACGTCGACGGGTTGACGTTCGGCGTGCCGGTCGCATCCTCCAGCGCACCGCCGGCCTGCTGCACGCTGAAGTCGGAGAAGAAGAAGTAGGCGCCGTCGGTCTTGGCGACCCGCACGTAACGGAACTTCTGGCGGACGTCGATGTTCCCCGTCAGTGTGGAGGCCATCGGCAGCGTCGTGGCGCCCTGGCGTCCCAGCACGGTGTAGGTGGCGAACGACGGGTCGTTCGAGGCGCGGATCTCGAAGTTGCCGCGCGTCTCGGGCTGGTCGACGTCCTGGCGCAGCGTCAGGGAGTACTGGCCGAGCTGGTAGGCCTGGCCGAGGTCGACCTGCCACCAGGCCGAGGTGTCCGTCCCGGTCGGCGACCACCCGGTGGAGCTGTCGTTGTCGTTGCCCTTGGAGGCCGCCACGTTCGAGTTCAGGACCGTGGACGCGGTCGCCGGCTTGTTGTAGGCGAGGTTGAGCTTCGCCGCCAGGGACTGGTACGCGGGCTCCAGCCCGGAGGCCTGGATCACCGAGGTGCCCGAGGTCGCGTTGCCGGACAGCGTCACGTTGCTGCCGTTGACGTTCTGGTTGATGAAACCGTCCGTGTGCGACAGGACGTTGTTGGACAGGGTCATGTTGTTGGAGCCCTCGTCCAGGTACAGGCCCGCCACCGCGGACCCGCAGGCGGCGGGACCCCGGACCACGTCGTGCACGTAGTTGCCGTTCATGACGGTTCCCGGGTCGTTGGAGAGGTGGTAGATGCCGGCGGTGTCGCACAGCCTGTTCACCACGTTGCCGATCCGGTTGTAGCTGATGCTGTTGTTGCCCTCGGCGTTGGTCGCGGACTGCCAGCCCCAGCCCAGCGATATACCCGCCCACGGGGCGTCGCTGATGTCGTTGTGGTTGATGGTGGTGCTGTTGACGAAGCCCGCGTTGATGCCGGCGGTGCCCAGGTAGTCCTCGCCGATCCGTGTGATCAGGTTGTCGTCGACGGTGACGTTCTTGACGACCTCGCGGGCGTCCTCACCCGCCGGGGACGTGGGCGGGTTGTAGACGGTGTGCATCTCCACGGTGGGGTCGGAGAACTTGCCCACCATGATGCCGTTGCCCGCGATGTCGTACACGACGTTGCCGGTCACGCTGCTGTCGTGGACGCCGTGGTGCAGGTCGAGGGCGGTGGACCCCATCTGTGTGAAGGTGTTTCCGGTGAAGGAGACGCGGTCGGCGTCCGCGACGTGGACCCCGGCCGACGGACGGTCGACGTACTGGTGGTTCGAGGAGTCGGCCGACACGTTGTAGAGGCCGCCCTGGCCGTTGAGCAGACCGTTGTTGGTCGCTTCCATCCAGGTGGTCCGGGCGAAGGTGATGCCGGAGAAACGCAGGTCGTGGACCGGGGTGTCGAGGCTGGTGCCCTTGACTTCCACGAGCGTGGGCAGGGTGGGTGCCTGCACGGTGGCGGTGGACATGTCCTCGCCGGAGCGCGGCTTGTAGTAGACCGTCTGCGCGGCCGTGTCGACGTAGAACTCACCCGGCTCGTTGAGGAACTCGTGGGCGTTCTCGAAGTGCAGCGGGGAGCCGTTGGACAGGACCGGGAAGGGCCGCTGGAAGAGGATGCCGGCCTCGTGGTCCTGGATGGAGACGTTCGCGGTGCCGCCCGCGGTGGTGAACGACTTCAGCCGCAGGTAGTTCTCCGCCCACTGGAGCTCGAGGACCATCTCGGTCTGGCTGAGGTTGTTCCAGTTGGAGATCTGGGAACTGAGCACCTGCAACAGCTTGTTGGTCTTGTCGCTTCCCTGGAGCTGGAAGTCCGAGCCCAGGTCGGGGTACCGGGCCCGAGTGGCGCGCACTCCGTTGACGTACAGCTGACGGAAGGTGAGGCTGCCCACCGACGCCTTGTACTCGCCGTTTCCGGCGGCGGTCCATCCGGTGATCGTCCGACCGCTGCTGATGACGGGCGTCTCGCCGTTGTAGGCCTGGTAGACGACCGTGTGGCCGTTCGTGCCGGAGTCGCTCGTGCCCAGCGTGATCGGGCTGGTGAGGTTGTAGGTGCCGCCGCGCAGGTTCACGACGATGTCGCTGGACATGTTGGTGTTCGCGGCGCGGACGGCGGCCTGGGCCGCCTGGATGGTCCGGAAGGCAGCGGTGGTGCTGGTTCCGGAGTTGCTGTCATTGCCGCCCGTGGGGTCGACGTAGAAGTTCGTCGTGGCCGCTTGCGCCGGCTGGGCCGGCAGAACGGTGGCGAAGACGACGACTCCGGCCGCGAGTGCCTTGGCGAGTCCGGCGAGGCGTAGGGGTCTCATGTGCGGTGTCCTCTCTGAGCCACGTTGCCCATGAGTTGCATTTATCGCGGCTGCAGAGGACGCCGGTCAAGGGAATGAGCAGGTATATTCTGGCAAGGTCATGACCGGATTTGATGAAGTAGCAGTTCAAAGCGCCTTCCGCCCTCTCGCCGTGGATGCAGAAGCGCAACTCATCGCTACTTCTCGACCCAAATAAGTAGTACTCATCAGGTGACCACCGGTGAGCCGCGTCCGTGACTCGTGATGCCGACGGGGTCGTCGTCGCGGCAGGAACGAGAGCGGGTCGTCCCATCGCGGGCCGTCCGGTCGCCGAACTGTTGGCCGCAGACCTCCCCGCCCGACGGGTCGGCGGTTGGCCGCCGGCGCGCCGAAAGCGCTCCTTGGGCACGGATGCTTCGGCCCGCCCCCTGCGGGACATCCGGAGGCCGGCATGAGGTTGCAAATTCAAACCGTGGGGTCGCTCCAGACCGTCTGGCCGGCCTGAGCGGCCATGCGGCGCAGCCATATGTGGGCCGGTTCCCGCTCATGGAGCGGATGCCACCACAGGGACTCCACCAAGTGGCCGATCTCGAAGGCGGGTTGGACGACGGTGATCAGTTGTCCGGAGAGATCGGGGGTCGCGGCCCGTTCGGGCATCAGGCCGATCCGGTCGGCCCCCGCGACCAGGTGGGGAATGGCCAGGAAGTTCTCCGTGACGATCTCCGCGTGCGGCTCGATGCCCTCGGCGTGCAGGCGGTTCGGGGGGGAGAAAACCGGCGACGGGTGACGGTAGGGCAACACCCAAGGGTCCGGTCATCCAGTACACCCCCAACCAGGTAGGCGTTGGTCACCCACTGGATGTCGGACAGCGAGGCGTCCAGGTCCTTCTGGAT